>CAZKRQ010000081.1:0-7874 GCA_964555125.1 uncultured Oscillospiraceae bacterium | reverse complement strand
GAGGGCTTTGCCCGCATATGCAATACCACGCGTTTTACGCGTGGATGTTTATTTAACGGCTCTGAAAGAATAAAGAGGCTTATACGGCGCCCGCCGTGCGCACGGCGGCGATGAGGCGGTCGCCGTTTTCCCAGCTCATATCGATATAAAACGTCTCTTCGCCGCCCGTGAGCGCGGGGAAAATCGCGTATTGATACAGCGCGAACTCCTCTTCGCTCGAAAAATGATAGGCGACGCTGCCTGCCTGCATCCCCTCGCCGGTGTAATAGCCCGCGTCCGACGCGGCGAGGATGCTGTCGCGCAGCTGCCCGTCGGTATAGATCCTGACCGAGGCGGGCTCGCCGAACACATTGAGATTGATGTGGGCGTGCCACGCGCCGTTGGTTTCGCTCGCGAGCCGAACCGGGCTATAGCCGCGCCCGCCGACCGCCTCGCTCAGCGAGAGCAGCGCGTCGGCCTCGTCGGAGTATGCCGTCCCGTTGTAATACACGGTCGAGACCGCGTGCGCGCAATCCCGGATCATTTCGCCGCTAGCGCTGAAGGTAAACAGGCGAAATGGCTCGAGATAATCCCAGACCTCCTGCGCCGCGCCGTCTTTATACACCGAAAACCGCACGGCGGCGGGTTGTTCGCCGTTGGCCGCGGCCACCTGGGCGACCGGCTCGCCGCGCTTGACGCGGCTTCCCTCCCGCACCTGGATCTCGCCGAGACATTGCAGCTCGGTCACGACGCCGCCGCTGTGCCGGATGCGCACGCAACCCTCTTCGACCCGCTCCACCTTGCCCGATTCGGGCGCGCAAACCTCCGCAAGCTCCTGCGCGGCGAGCAGCACGCTGCCGTCCGCCTGCTCCTGCGCGGCATAAAACGCGCAGGGAGCCTCCATAAACGAAAATGCCTTCGCGCCGGTAAAGGTGCAGGAAACGAGCACGGCGCAGGCGAGCAGCACGGCGACAACCGCGCCCGCCGCTGTTTTTGTCCGGGTCACGGCGCGGCGCACCCGGTTCGCGACGCCGCTTCTTCCCGCGGCGAAGGGGCTCGCCGCGCTCCACCCGCCGGCGGCCGAACAGCGCGCCGCCGACAGCAGCAGATAGCCGTATTGCAGCCGCCCGCGCTCGTCCAGGCCACGCAGCACGGCCTCATCGCAGGCGAGCTCCGCGTCCTGCTTCGAGCGCGCGGCCGCCAGCCAGACGAGGGGCCGGAACCACCAGACCGCGCAGCACGCGATCCGCACAAGGGCCCAGAGCGGGTCGAGCTGGCGGCAATGCGCCGCTTCGTGCGCGAGGATGCAGCGCATCTGGTCGGGCGGAAGGGTTTTATCGTTGATATAGATCACGGGCCTGAACACGCCGAACACGCAGGGGCTGGCGAGCTGCGGCGCATAGCGCACCGGAACGGGGCAATCCCGCGCGCCGGGCCCGTCGTATGCCTCGCTGCCGCGCCGCAGGCGGCGGGCAAAGCGCAGGTTGGCGGCCGCAAAGCCGGCCGCGACGCACAGGCTGCCCGCGAGCCAGACAGCCCGCAGCGCCTCGGCGTGGCCGCCGCTTTGCGCGCCCGCCGGCGCAAGGGGGCGTGGCGCGACGCTCTGCGCGGTTTGCGTTCCCGCTTCGGCGAATGCGGCGGGCTCCTGTCCGGCGGCGACGACCTCCGCCGCGCGGGGCGCCGCGTTCATAACGCTCAGGCTGCTCGCGCTCAGCGAAAACGGGCAGAGCAGCCGGAGGGCGACGAGCAGCCACAGCGCATATTGCAGCCGCGCCGGGATGCGCGCGCCGAACAGGCGGCGCAGCAGAAAGACCGCGAGGATGAGCACGGTGGAGGTCATCAACAGCTCACGCATTTCTCTTGCCCTCCTCGCGGGCGCGGTCGAGCAGCGCCTGCAACTCGTCCAGCTCGGCCTCACTGACCCCCCTGCCGTCCACCAGCGCGGACATCATGAGCCCGACGCTGCCGCCGAACACCTTGTCCATAAAATTTTCCGTCTCCTGCAAAGAGAGCTGCTCCTTCTCCGCGTTGGGATAATACTGCCGCGCCCGCTCCCCCTCTTCATAGCGCACGGCCTCTTTGGCCTCCATGCGCTTGAGCAGGGTGATCACCGTGCTCTTGCTCCAGCCGTTGCGCGCCTTAAACAGCGCGACCAGCTGGGTGATCGTCTGGGGGGCCTTCTCCCAGAGCGCCGACATGATTTTCCATTCCGAATCCGAAAGGCGTATCTGTGGCATATCCTGTCACCTCCGTCTGTGGAAACTTCCTGTCCCCACAATACCACATTAAGTTTACAAAAGTCAACTGATTTCGAGCGAGCCGCTGAGCTCATTGCGCACGATTGCGAAATAGCTCTTGCCCGGGTTCACCTTCAGCTCGGCGCCGTCGTCGGTGCGCAGCACCATCGGGGAGGAGTAGTCGCCCTTGGACCAGGTCACATGCACCCGGCCGCCGCGGGAGAAATAGTAGCCCTCGCCGCCCGTCTGATAGTCCACCCTGACCACGCCGGCCTGGTTGCCCTCGATAATCTCTATATCGCCGAACAGCACGAACACGTTGCCGAACGCGAGCTGTTCGCCGTTGCCCGCGTCGAGCTGCTTTTCGCCGTATTGCCACTTATAGTACAGCTGGGTGTCGGGGTCAAAGCGAAAATCCCCGTCGCCCCTATAGTTTTTTGAGAACCGCCAGCGTATCGCGCTCGCCGCGCCGCCGTCCGGCAGATAAACCTCCTCCTGGGTCACAAAGCGAAACGCCGTCTGCGCGGCCGCGCTCTCCGGCTTGAGCTTCGCCCTGCCGAGCGATTCCTCGATCAGCAGCCCGGAGGAGAATTTGCAGTGCTCCTCCGCATAGCCCTGCGTGTATCGCTCCCGGTCGAACCAGAGAACGCCGGGGATATATTCGGCGTCGATCGTGCGAAAACTGTGCGCGGCAAGCTCTTTATCGGCATAAATCGAGGTGCCGATATGCACGATGATCGGGTCCAGCGGATAGATCATCTCCATAAACTGGTCGCGCAGCGAGCGCACCGAGCCGATGCGCTCGACCTCGCGGGTGTCGGAGAACAGGCACATCAGCCGGGTGATGCCGCCCTCGGTCTCCATCTCGAGGATATAGTCGGCCTGCGAGATGCCGTATTGCGGCCAGCAATCGTAGATATTGTTGACCGACACGGCGACAGGCCGCATCCCGACACGGTCGGCGGGCAGATCATAGAGGCCGGTCAGCGGGTTGTAGGCGTTGCGCTGCGCCGTGACCTCGACGGTGCCGTAGCTCTCGGACATGCCCGCGCCGGGATCGGCCTGTGGCTCGAGGTCGATGCGGGAGCCCTCGCCGCCGCAGGACGCCGCCGTGAGCGCCAGCGCAAGGCAGGCCGCAAGGGAGGCTCCTTTCCGCTTGTGTTTGGGTTTCATCAAAAATCCTCCTGTACAAATTCGTTGCGGACGCGGGGCGAATCCCCTCTGCCGCCGGGCGGTGAAGGTCACTTCTCCCGCCGCCCCTGTGTTCTTTGCGGCCGCCGGTTTACCCGGCCTGCGCGGAAATCTCGAGCGTGTCCGCCCTGTTCTGGTCGACCACGGCGAGATAGGTCTTGCCGCGGTTGATCTCCAGCGGCGCGCCGTCCGCAGCCGTGAAGCGGAAATTTTCGTCGAACCCGCCCTTTTCCCAGTGAATCGGGGCGGCGCCGCCCCGGCTGAGATACCAGCCATCGCCGCCCTCGGCGAATTGGAAGCGGCTGAACTGCCTCCCGGCGGCGTATTCGATGCGGCAAAAGAGGATGAGCAGATTGTCGAACGCGAGCTGGCTGCCCTCATAGCCGGCGTCGACACAGGGCTGCCCGAACTGCCATTTGAGATATTGCCCCGTCCATTCGTTGTAGAGAAACTCCGTGCCGCAGTAGCGCGAAAAATCCCAGGACACGGCGGCCGCCGGCGCAGAGCCGCGCGGCGCCTCCTCTCCCGGCTGCGCAAAGGGAAGGGTCTGCGCGCTGCCGGGCAGGGACGGCTTGACCAGCATCCCGCGAAACGCCTCGTCGACCATGCTGCCCGTGAAAAACCAGTTGTGCTCGTAGGCGTAGTTTTGGTCGCGGGACTGGTCGTACCAGATGTAATCGGGCGCAAACTGGACGTCGAGGGTGCGAAAATCCTCGACCTCGTCCAGAATGTCCATCACGTCCATGCAGGGGGCACCAAAGTTGATGATGAGCGGCGACCAGCCCGACGTCGCCTCGACAAAGCTGTAGCGCAGCGACCGCACCGGCCCGACCAGCGAGACGTCGCGCAGATCGTCAAACAGGCACATATACCGCGTGATGCCGCCCTCGGTCTGCATCTCGAGGATGACGTCCGCCTTGGAGATGCCGTACTGCGGTAGGCAATCCTCGAGATTGTTCACAAAAACGGCGTAGGGGCGCAGTCCGGCCCGGTCCTCCGCCATCCCGCAAAGCCCGGTCAGCGGGTTGATCGCGGCCGCCTCTCCCTCGATCTCCACCATCGTGCCCTGCGCGTTGTAAGCGCCGCGGCCCGCGCTGTCCACATAAATTTCCTCCGGCTCCGGCCCGTCCTGCGCCGGTTCCGGCTCCGGCGCGGACGCGCAGGCGGATAACATCAAAACCGCCAGCAGCGCGGCGCCCACGCGTTTGTCTGTTCTCATAGTCCCCTCCAAATGGTTTACATGCGTCAACTTTAACAGTATCATATCACGCAGGTTTACGTATGTCAACTATATTTTTTGAGAATTTTTCCGTTACAGCCGTCAATCCCGGCCAATCGATCTCGCGCTTTTCTCACGCGCCGCCTGAAGCAAAAGCGCTTTTGAGCCCGCTGCCTTTGGCATAGCGGCTTCTTTTGCGGACAATAAAAATAAACCGGGCAGGGTCTTTGACCTTGCCCGGTTTATTCGGGATGAAACCGGCTTTTTTTCTTTTCGTTTATTCCTTTACATGAAGCGCGCGCATGGCGTTGAGGATCGCGATCACCGACACGCCGACGTCGGCGAACACGGCCGCCCACATCGACGCCCGCCCGAGCGCGCCGAGCGCCAGAACAAGCAGCTTGACCGCGAGCGCAAAGACGATATTCTGGGTCACGATGCCGAGCGTCTTTTTGGAAACGCGGATCGCCGTCGCGAGCTTCGCGGGGTTGTCGTCCATGAGGACGATGTCGGCCGCCTCGATCGCGGCGTCGGAGCCGAGCGCACCCATCGCGATGCCGACATCGGCGCGGGCGAGCACCGGCGCGTCGTTGATGCCGTCGCCGACAAAGGCGAGCGTTGTCCGCTCCTGCTTTTGCGCGAGAAGGCTCTCCACCCTCTCGACCTTATCCTGCGGCAGCAGGCCGGCGTGCACCTCGTCGATGCCGAGCCGGCCCGCGACCCGCTCGGCGACCTCCGGCGCGTCTCCCGTCAGCATGACGGTTTTCTGCACGCCGAGCGCGTGCAGCGCGTCGATCGCCGCCCGGCTCTGCTCCTTGACTTCATCCGAGATCAAGATGTGCCCCGCGTAGACGCCGTCAAGCGCGACGTGGATGACCGTGCCCCGGCAGTCGTCCTCCGGCGGCATGGGCACCTCGTTGAGCGCCATCAGCTTTTCGTTGCCGACCAGCACCCGCCGGCCGTCGACCAGCGCGCTGATCCCGTGGCCCGCGACCTCATTGACCCGCGAAATGCGGGTCCCGTCGATCTCTCCCTGATAGGCCGCCTTGAGCGAAAGGGAGATCGGATGATCGCTGTAGCTCTCGGCGAAGGCGGCGAGGCGCAGCAGCTCCTTTTCGACGACACCGCTCGGGTGCACCGCCGTGACCCGAAACACGCCCTTGGTCAGCGTGCCCGTCTTGTCGAATACAACCGTCCTGGTTTTCGCGAGCGTCTCCATATAATTGCTGCCCTTGACGAGCACGCCGCATTTGGACGCGCCGCCGATGCCGCCGAAAAAGCTGAGCGGCACCGAGATGACCAGCGCGCAGGGGCAGGAGATGACGAGAAAGATCAGCGCCCGCTCGATCCAGACGCTCCACGCCCCGCCGAGCAGCAGCGGCGGCAGCAGCGCGAGCAGCAGGGCGCCGGTCACGACGGCCGGGGTATACCACCGCGCGAAGCGGGTGATAAAGTTCTCGGCGCGCGCTTTTTGCGAGCTCGCATTCTCAACCAGGTCGAGGATTTTGGAGACGGTCGATTCGCCGAACACGCGGGTGGTGCGGATGCGCAGCAGGCCGCTGCGGTTGACACTGCCACTGACGACGGCGTCGCCCGGCGACACGCTGCGCGGCAGCGATTCGCCGGTGAGCGCGGCGGTGTCGAGGGCGGAATTCCCCTCGAGAACGACCCCGTCGAGCGGAATTTTTTCGCCCGGCTTGACGGCGATCACCTCGCCGACCGCGACGGTTTCGGGGTCGACGGTCTCAAGCGCGCCGCCGCGCTCGACATGCGCGGTATCGGGCCGAATATCCATCAGCTGCGCGATCGAACGCCGGGATTTTCCGACGGCGTAGGACTGGAACAGCTCGCCGACCTGATAAAACAGCATCACGGCCGCCGCTTCGGGAAACTGCGTCTGCGCGCCGGGCAGCAGGCCCACCGTCCACGCGCCGAGGGTCGCGACCGACATCAGAAAGTTCTCGTCGAACACCTGTCCGTGCAGGATATTGACGGCCGCGCGGGCCAGCACGTCATACCCCACGAGCAGATAGGAACCCATAAACAGGGCGAAATTAATCCAGAAAAAGCGATCCTGCGGCAACAGCAGCCCCGCGGCGAACAGCGCGGCGGAGAGCAGGATCCGCGCGAGCGCTTTCTTTTGTTTTTTCGTCATCGCACGATCTCGCAGTCCGGCTCCACTTTTTTGCACACGCGGACCACTTCCTCCATCACCCGCTCAAACTGCTCGTCGGGCGCCTCAAGCGTGAGCTTCTGGGTCATAAAGCTCACGCTCGCGCCGGTGACGCCGTCCAGCTTTTTGATCGCGTTTTCCATCTTGGCGGCGCAGTTTGCGCAATCGAGATCGATGAGTTTGAAGGTCTTTTTCATAGTGGGTGCGGCTCCTTTCCAGAATGCGGGCGGCGGGTCACTCGGAGATGTGCTCGAGGCCCTGGTCAATAATGGTGCGGACATGCGCGTCGGCAAGGGTGTAAAACACGGTTTTTCCGTCGCGCCGGGACGAAACCAGCTTGCTCTGCTTGAGCAGCTTGAGCTGGTGAGAGATCGCCGACTGGGTCATGCCGAGCAGGTTCGCGATGTCGCAGACGCACATTTCGCTTTCAAACAGCGCGTAGAGAATGCGGATGCGCGTCGTGTCGCCGAAGGTCTTGAACAGGTCGGCCAGGTCGTAGAGGCACTCGTCCTGCGGCATCCCGGCGCGCACCTTATTGACAACCTCCTCGTGGACGTGCATAAAGTCGCAGCATTCGGCGTGCTTGCTGTCAGCCATCTCTCCAACATCCTTTCATATGAGCAATTGTTCATGTGTTTATTATACTCTTCCCTTTGCGAATTGTCAAGCAGCATTTTATCCTTGTTTTTCCGCGCAGCAGCCACGCCTAAACGCATGGGTGCGGTGATTCGTTTATCCCTTTTTCGACCGATAAAGGTTTTTTCTCCCGCACGCGCTCATTCGCGGCGGTTCCATAAGAAAACAAAGCGGCACCATCTGACGCAAAAAGCGCAGCTGCGGCGTTCTCAAGCCTCTGCATTCCATCAAGGAGTGCCGCGGCCTTCGACCTCGCAGCTGCGCCTTATTTTCTATTCTCACCACCGCATTGGGTGCAGAGCGTAAGGATTACATTGCCCTCACGGCCCTATGCCCTGAACGCCCTTGACCTTAATGCCCTTGACCTTAATGCCCTTGACCTTCTATCCCGAAAAGTCCGCCCTTGACTTTTCGGGAAGAGGAGGAGCAAGGGAGCAGG
>CAZKRQ010000080.1:0-8135 GCA_964555125.1 uncultured Oscillospiraceae bacterium | reverse complement strand
TTCCTGACGCACCTTAACAAATACACTTCATGTTTGATTTCACTTTTATCACCGGCTCGAAAGAGGGCTTTAATAAACCCATTCGCCCCGATTAGCCGACTTGATTGTCATCACGCCGTCTTCAGCATTAAAATACTGTGTTCTTCCATAGTTCTTTCCGGTGTCTTCGGCAATAATGTCTATTTTCAGCTTTTTCAGCGCCGCCTTCACCGCCATTACATTGCGTTCTCCGATATTCGCCATGGTGGTGTCGTTTAACCCGCCAAACATCTGCGCGCCTCCGGCGATTTTGGCCTTGATGAATACGCGTTTCGCGCCCGCCGCCTCCATTTTCTGCACCAAAATCGGAATCGCCGTATCCGCGAATTTATAAGGCTGCTTTAGATGTTCAAAGCCGTTACTCGCAGGCAGCATAATGTGCGACAGCCCCGCGACCTTATCATATTTATCATAGAGGCAAATACCCACGCATGATCCCAGCGCATAGGTGACAAGCGTCTCCCCCTGGCAGGCGATATTGAGATCTGAAATCCCAACTTTGATCATCTGACTCATTCACCCAACCCCAAGCTATCCATGATTTTATTCAGCGAATCCACTTCAGGGATCAATAAAATATGGCTGCCTGCCTGTCCGTTTGCCATGGTGGAGTGGCTGAACTCATCTTCAATGAAGATGATCTTATCGCTGATATGTGCGTAATAAATCGCCGGAACGCTCAGCACAGAGCCCGCCATATCAATGCTGAGATTCGGGACCGAAATATTGATGTTCATGCCTGTCAGGGATGAGATCGCGTTCGCGTAAGACGCCGCCATAATGTTCCCGATCTCTCGTATCGCCGACTCGCTCATCTCGTCGATTTCCGCGTTCTCGGGAAAATCCGTGCCGAGCAGCGTGTTCAGGATCATATGCGCAAAATCCTTTTGCAGCAGGAACATCATCATGCCCGTTACATCCCCGCTCAATGTGAGCAGCAGCGCGACAAGCAGCTGCTCCGGGCCGCCCAGGCTTTCGGCGACCTGCTCAAAATCCAGAATTCTGATTTTGGGAACCGCAATATCCACCGGATGCCCCAGCATGGAGGAGATGGCAGATGCCGCATTGCCGGAACCGATATTCCCGATCTCGCGCAACGCATCCAGCTGCATATCGTTTAAATCTTCATAACGTTGAAAAGCCATAATTCACCTCATCCTCTTCTCAGGTTATTGACAACCTGCTCGATTTCGTCACTGGTCTGAACGACGCGCGCGCTCACCTGATAGGCTCTTTGCGCCATAATCATATCCTTCATGACATCCGCCAGATTTGTTTTGGATCTCTCAAGCGTGCTTTGCCGCAGCGTGTTGCCCACCGTACCCGGCTGCGCCGCCCCGGATCTCTCGGTCTGGGCGAATTTGTTGCCTGCCACCGGCTCAAGCGCATAAGGGTTATCGAAGCGGAAAATCCCGATCCGCCGCTTTAAGTCGTCAAAATCGACCTTGTTGGCCCCATTTGAGACATCCAAAGTAATGCGGTTGCCGTTCTGATCGAGCACAAAGTCCTCGTCCTGCGTAATCAGATAGGCCTGGCCGTCCGCCGTGTTCAAGCCCACGCCGAAGCTTCCGTCTCTGGTATACAGCGTCTGTCCTTCACGGGAAATGGCGAACAGCCCATCCCCGATGATCGCGAAATCATACAACCGATCCGTGCTGTAAAGCGCGCCCTGCTCAAAGTTTATACCGGAATCCACAGCTTTTACACCGTTACCCGTGAGCGGATTATTCGGCGTATTCACGTACATGTCGTTGTAAATCAAGTCCCGGAACGACGTCTCGACCGTCTTATAGCCGGTGGTGTTTACGTTTGCGATATTGTGGCCGATGTTGTTCATGTTCTCCTGATGCGCGATCAGGCCCGACGCACCCGCATAAAACGACTGCTTCATGGAATCTCCCCTTTCTTCGTTATCTCATCATTTATACGGACGCAATTCTGCTCGCAGCCTTTTGATTCATCGAATCGATGATCTGCAACGCAGAGCTGCAAGTCTGAAACGCGCGTTGCGACTCGATCAAATAGGTCATTTCGCGGTTCATATCGACATTGGAAAGCTCCAGAGATCTCTGAATCAGCTCGTAATTTTCCGCATCCCGCCCGTTTCCGTTTTCCAGCTCGAACATGGTGTCGTTCAGCCGCACGAGATTTTCGCCGTCCGCAGGCGCCGTGATCTGGATGCGGCCGAGGTTGACGCCGTTGACGTCAAACACGTCGCCAAACGAGTTGACCGAAAACCCGTGCTGCCGCACCCGGATCGCCTGGCCGTTGGTTCCCCGCACGCGGCCGAAGCCGGCCAGCGCGAGATAGCCCTCCTCGTCGATTTCAAAGTTCCCGTTTCGGGTCAGATAGACCTGATCCTCGCCGATAATATTGAAGAAGCCCTCGCCGCCGATGGCGATGTCGGTCTCCAGGCCCGTCTCGTTGTAGGAGCCGATTCCATAAAGGTCGATGACATCCTCGACGATATTCTCTACCGACGCAGCCCCGGGCCCCAACGTCGTCTTGCCCATTTCCTGACGGATCAGCAGCTCCATATCAAAGGAGCCGGAGACGACGCGCTGCGCCTGATAGCCCGGCGTGCGCGCATTGACCAGATTGTTCCCGATGATGTCCAGCTCGCGTTGGCGGGTCAAAACGCCCGACGCGATGGTATAATAGCCTGAAAACATAAATCGTCCTCCTTTTCTTCGCTGTCAGCTTTCGCCGTTTTCGTATTTTTGAAGCTCGGCCGCCAGCAAATTCAACGCCTTTTTCCGAATCTGCGAGACGCGCTGCGGCGTTACATCCAACACCAGGCTGATTTCCTTCAGGTTCAAATTTTCATAAAAGGAAAGCGCGATCACCTGTTTTTCCTTTGGCGGCAGCTTCTCGACCGCCCGTATCAGAACGTCGCGCAGCTCTCTGTCCATCAGGCGCTGATCGATTTCCTCGTCGCTGGAGAGGTTATATTCCTCCACACCGCCGCCGTAGGTCTGCTCCACCAGCTTTTCAAAGGAAACCGTGTCGGCGGCGGACATCTCAACGACCAGCTTGCTGAGCTCCTTTTCGCTGATGCCGAGATGCTCCGACAGCTCCTGCCCCGTCGGCTCGCGCATCAGCGTCTGCTCCAGCTCCTTGCTGGCGCTTTTGATGCGCTTGCGCGCCTCCCACACGCGGTTGGAGAGCCAGTTCTGCTTGCGCAGATATTTTAATATCGCGCCGCGCACCGCCGTGTAGCTGTATGTATCAAAGCTCGCGCCCCGGTCGGGATCATAGCGCTCAATGCAATCGATGAGGGCGATCACGCCCTGGTCGAAAAAATCCTCAAAGGGGATATTGGAGAGCAGTATCGACCGCATACTGTAAATTGCGATATTCACGCGCTGCAAATAGTGCATGACCAGCTGGTTGCGCAGCTCGACGTCGCCCGTCGCCTTATACTGTCGCATCAGCTTATCCGGATCATCGACCGGGATGTCTCTGATCTTGCTTTTATAAGGCGCCGGCACCCTCTCACCCCTCCTTTTAATTGATGGTTATTGTTCCAAGAGACTGAATCTGCACGTTTGAATCGATGTCGTTAAAGGACAAAACCGTGACGTCCGGGTAGAACTGATCCAACAGCTTCTTAAAGTATATGCGGACGATCGGCGCCGTCAGGATAATGGGCTCCTGCACCAATCGCTTCACCTTGTTGATCTGCTCGGTGGTTCTCTCCACGATCCGCTGAATGATCTCCGGCTCAAGCGCGAGATAGGTTCCGCCCTCGGATTTTTTCACATTCTTGATGATGCGGTCCTCAATATCGCTGTCCAGGCTGATGATCTTGAGCTGGCCCGCTTCCGCGTACTTCTGGCTGATCGTCCGTTTCAGCGCCTGACGCACATATTCGGTCAGGATGTCGCTGTCCTTCGTCGACGCGCTGTAGTCCGCGGCCGTCTCCAGAATCGTCTCCATATCGATGATCGGCACGCCTTCACGCAGCAGATTGCGCAAAACCTTTTGCAGCTCGTTGATCGTGATCATGCCGGGCACAATATCGTCCACAACGCTCTCGGCGCTTTTGCGCATATTGTCGAGAATTTTTTTGACCTCCTGCCGGGTCAGCAGCTCATAGGCGTGATGCCGGATCTGCTCGGACAGGTGGGTGATAATCACCGACGTCGGGTCAATCAGCGTATAACCGGCGAGCTCCGCCTTGAGCTTCTTATCCTCGCTGATCCACTTGGCCGGCATCCCAAACGCCGGCTCCACGGTATTGATGCCGTCGATCTCCTTATCCGGGCTGATGTCGCTCGGCGCGAGGCCCAGATAGTGGTCGACCAGAACCTCGCCGATCGCGATCGATTGGCCCTTGAGCTTGATCTCATACTGGTTGGGATTGATACGGTTGCTGTCCTTCAGGCGGACGGCGGGCAGCACGATGCCCATCTCATCCGCAAACTGTTTTCGCAGCATGACAATGCGGTCGAGGAAATTGCCGCCGCTGCTCTCATCCACCAGCGGAAGGAGGCTGTAGCCCACCTCGACGCTGATCGGGTCGACGTTGAGCAGCCCATAGACGTGGTCGAGATCCTTGTAATAGCTGACCTCGCTGACAACCTCCTCGATCACGGGCGGCCCGGGCACGGCGGCCAGAACGGCCTCCGATCTTTTCTTCAGCGTGAAGCCGAGATACAGCAGCAGCGCCGAAACGATCAGCACCTGCACCACCGGGAAGCCGATGAGGATGAGCGCCGGCATCACGATGCCGGCTATAATAAAGATGCGCGGTTGCGCCGTGAACTGTTTGAGAACGTCGGTATTCAGGCTCGCCTCGGAGGCCGAGCGCGTGACGATCATGCCGGTCGCCACCGAGATCAGCAGGGAGGGGATCTGACTCATCAGGCCGTCGCCGACCGTCGACGTGGCGTAGGTATTGATGATGGTCGTGAAATCGCCCTCGTTGTTGAGAAAGCCGACTATAATGCCGCCGATGAGGTTAATCAGGGTCGTGATGATCGAGAGGATCGCATCGCCCTTGACGAACTTGGAGGCACCGTCCATCGCGCCGAAGAAGTCCGCCTCTCTCTGGATATGAGAGCGCCTCTCTCTCGCCTGCTCCTCCGTGATGAGGCCGGAGCTCAGGTCGGCGTCGATCGCCATCTGTTTGCCCGGCATCGCGTCGAGGGTGAAGCGCGCGGAAACCTCCGCGACGCGCTCCGCGCCCTTTGTGATGACGAGGAACTGAACGAGGACGATAATCAGAAAGATAACGAGACCGATCACGACGTTGCCCTGGATGACGAACTCGCCGAAGGTGCGGATGACCTCACCCGCATAGCCGTGATTGCTGAGAATGGAACGGGTAGACGATATATTCAGCGCAAGGCGGAACAGCGTCGTCAACAGCAGGATCGAGGGGTAGATCGAGAACTCAAGCGAATCCTGAATATACATGCTCAGCAGCAAAATCATCAGCGACAGCGCGAGATTGATGACAAACATGAAGTCCAGGACCCCCGAACCAAGCGGGACGATGATGAGCGCAATGATCACGACCACAAAGACCGCAACGCTGCTGTTCAATACACTGCGCAGAAACTTCATTACAAAACTTCCTTTTTCCTGAGGCTATAGACAAACGCGAGAACCTGAGCGACCGTTTTGTAGAATCGCTCGGGGATTTCTCTGTCCACATCCACCGACTCAAACAGGCCGCGGGCCAGAGGCTTGTTCTCGGTCACATACACATCATTTTCTTCGGCGACACGCACAATGCGCAGCGCCAGCTCGTTTGCGCCCTTTGCGACCACGACCGGCGCCCTGTTCTTGTTCTGATCGTATTTCAGCGCGACCGCGTAGTGCGTCGGGTTACGGATAACGACGTCGGCCTGCGGCACCTTCTGCATCATGCGGCGCTGCGCGCGCTGCTGCTGGATCGAACGAATGCGGCTTTTGATCTGCGGGTCTCCCTCCAGCTGCTTATACTCGTCCTTGATCTCCTGTTTGCTCATGCGCAGATTCTTTTCGTATTCCCACCACTGATAGAGGTAGTCCGCCACGGCAAGGAACAGAAAGACGATGCAGGCGGTTTGAACAACCTTGAAAATCAGGCCGCCGACGAAGGACAGCACGCCTCCGAAGGACATATCCATCAATCTGGTAAAGCCGATGATCTCGTCCTTCAGCACGACATAGAGGATATAGAGCATCACCAGAATTTTGATGATCGATTTCAGCAGCTCGACAAGGCTCCTCATGGAGAAGATCTTTTTGAGCCCCGAGAGAGGGTTCAGCCTCTCGCCCTTGAACGCAAAGCTCTTGGCCGAAAACAGCATCTTTGTCTGCGCCATCGTCATGACGATCGAAATCAGCCCGCCGAGCAGCAAAACCGGGAACGCGGCCTTGACAAAGACGACCACGGCGTCGACATAAATATCCTTGAGCGTATCGGGCGTCAAACCCGTCGTGGTCCCGGCCGCGTTAAAGCAGCTGCGAATCCATTCGCCCAACGTGTCGACATTAAAAGAGGCCAACAGCTTCAGGAGGAAGAACTGAGCAAAGAGCGAGCAGACAACCACAAGCTCGTTGCTTTGGAAGACATTACCTTTTTTTCGTTCGTCCTGTTTTCGTTTGGGTGTTGCCTTTTCGGTCTTCTCGCCCGGCATTTCATCCCCCCTTTTCTCGCGCCGCTATTCTTTTCTCTAGCCGGCCGCCGCCACGATGAAATCCTGAATCCGAAGCAAAATCTCGGTCTCGTATTTCTGCATGAAATTTGACACAGGCGCGGCGAACAGAAAAAGCAGGATAAAGCCCAACAGAACCTTGATCTGAAAATGGATGGAAAAAACGCTGATCTGGGGTATCAATTTCATCAAAACGCCCATCGAGATTTCCAGAATAAAGGAGGCCGCAAGAAACGGCAAGGCCAGGTGCATCGCTAAATTGAAGGCGGAGACAAACAGCGTCACAAGAAATTCCGCGATGCTTCCGCTGATCTCAACTCCTCCCGGAGCGATCAGGTCGAATGACGACGCGATCAGCCTGATGAAGATCAGATGGCTGTTTGTGGCGAAAAAGTACACGACAAACAGGATCTGGAAAAACGTGCTCGAAACCGAGCTTTGAAGGTTCGTGCCGGGGTCAAAGGTCTTCGCCATCGCCAGGCCGAACGCGTTGTCGACGACATCGCCCGCCATAAAAAGCAGGTAAAAATACATCGAAAAGACGATCCCTGCGGCGAACCCAATAAAAACCTCGCCCGCAAACGCGACGATATAGGAAAGCGGCTGCGCGCCGGATACCTGCGCGGGGCTGACGGTGTAAGACAACACAATCGACAGACCCATGACCAGGCCTGCGCGCGCCGTCGCCGGGACATTTCTGCGCGAAAGCACCGGATTGAACAAAATCATGCCGGCTACCCGCGCAAAGACCAGGAAAAAAACCTCAAGCCCTTCAATTTGGAGCGTCATCGGTTAAAACCCGGCGGCGATTTGCAGCACATTGTTGAAAAAATCGCTCAAATTGGTCAGCATCCACGATCCCATCGCGAGGAGCAGCACCGCGATCACAATGATTTTGGGCACAAACGCAAGCGTCTGCTCGTGAATCTGCGTCGCGGCCTGGAAGATCGCGATAATCAGGCCGACCAGCATACTCACGATCAGGAGCGGCGCGCTGAGCTTCAGGATCAACACGACCGAATCGCGAAACAGAATTAATATCCCATCCTCGTTCACAAGACGTCCCTCCCCCGGCCGCTAAGTGACGGTATAGCTGACGACCAGCATCTGCATGACCAGCTGCCAACCATCCACCACAACAAAAAGCATCAGCTTAAAGGGCAATGAGATCATGGAAGGCGGAAGCATAACCATGCCGACGGACATCAGCGTGCTTGAAACGACCATATCGATGACCAGAAACGGCAGATAGAGGAAAAACCCTGTCATGAACGCGCGGGAAATCTCGCTCGTGATAAATGCCGGGGTGATCACCGTCAGGCTCAGGGCCGACATTTCCTGCTGCGTCTGCGCCATCTCCTCCGCGCCGGAAAGAGTCTGAAATAGATTCAGGTCCTCTGTGCGCGTCTGCTTGAGCATAAACTCCTTGAGCGGAACCTGCGCTTC
>CAZKRQ010000079.1:5789-8153 GCA_964555125.1 uncultured Oscillospiraceae bacterium | reverse complement strand
TTTTGACGATTCCCTGCTCGTTCAGCGCGAGGATGGCGCGGCGGATCGTTTTGGAGGAGGTGCGGTACTCCTCCTGCAATTTCTGCTCGGAGGGCAGGCGGTCGCCGTCGAAGAATTCGCCTGTGCTGATGCGCAGGATCAGGTCGTTCGCGATCTCGGAGTGCAGGTTCAGGTCGTTATACAGGCTCCACTCCAGCGGAATGTTCTCTGTCACGGAAAAGCCCGCGGTCATCTCGCGCATATAATCCTCTGTGCGCGCGGCGCTTTGCAGAATATTTTCGCGCGCGGCCGCGGCGGCCTGCTCCCAGCGGCCGTTTTCGATATGGCCGAGCAGGGCGGAGAGATAGGCCCGCAGACAGGCGCAGTAATCGGCGCGAAACGCCTCGTCCTGACTCGCCGCGATCATCGTCATCGACGTGAAGGCGTCGCAGGCGGAGATCAGCTTGTCAAAGGCCTCGTTGTGCGTCAAAAAGCTCAGCGAGCTGTAAAACTCGACGCGGGCGAGGCAGAAAAGCCCGGGGTCCTCCTCCTGCTCCTGTAACCGCTCGACGATCGAGCGCAGTTTTGCGAGGTCTTCCGGCCCGGCGAGCGACGCGCCGAACGCCAGCGTGTTGGGGATAATCGCAGCACCCAGCCGAAAAACCTCGATCACGGTGGCCTCGCGGTTTTTAATCCATTGGCACAGGCGCTCTTTCGAGCGGCCGTTGTTCTGGTCATAGATCACGACCGCCTCCTTGCCGCGCGAAACGCGGATGAGGCCGAGCTCCTGCAACAGGCGAAAGGTAGAGCGGATCGTGATAATCGAGACGCGGAATTCGTCGGCCAGATCGAGCATGGAGGGCAGCTTTTCGCCCGGCTTGAATTGGCCCGAAAAGATGCGGGTGCAAAGAGAGTGATAGACGCGCTTATACAGGATGTTTCGTCTTGGCATGGCTTTACCTCAAAACTGTAATGAAACCATTATATATTCATTCAGCTTTTTAGTCAAATCCTGCAAAAGCCTGGGACGATCCGCGGCGCATTTTATCATTTTGTCAGCTTGCTGCTCTGCCCGTCCAAAGCTCTATGTCTATCGGAGATCGGATGGTTCGCTGTGGCGCATTGACAATTATCAAGGCTGCAAAAGAAAAGTCCTCCAAATTCGCCGTCACCCTGCCTCCCGACCAAGCCCGGCGCATAAAGCGGCGGCGGGGCAAAGCAGCAAAGCGCCCGACAGGTTCGCCGCGAAAGGCGCGGCTACAGCAAGGAAAGCCGGAAACCCCTGGGTGGAACGCCGCGGCCGTGCTTTTGTGTTTCGCGGCGCCGCGAACGCTGCCGCTTTATGGTTCGGGGAGCCAGCGCGCGATAAAGTCGCGCAGAATCTTTTGACAGAAGGTTGTCTTTAACAGATAGCTCATGCCGTGGCCGGCGCCGTCGACCAGATAGGTCTCGTGCGGCGCGCGGCACGCCGCGTCGTTCTCCTCTGTCATGCGGGGCGGCACAAAATCGTCGCCGGTCCCGTGCAGAAGCAGCACGGGCAGGGTGTTGTGCGCGAGCGCCTCGCGCGTGTCGGCGCCCCGCAGGCTGAAGCCGGCGATCAGCCTGCACCAGAGCTCGACAGGCCAGAGCAGAAACGCGGGCAGGTGCAGCGCCGTGCGGGCAACATGCGCGCATTGCGCCCACGGCGAGGTGAAGCCGCAGTCGGCGACGATGGCCTTGACCTGCGCGGGCAGCGCGAGCCCGCTCGCCATGAGCACGGTCGACGCGCCCATCGAGATGCCGTCGAGCAGGATGGAGGAACGCGGGCCGAGCCGTTCGGCCAGATAGCCGGCCCAGGCGGCGCAGTCAAAGCGCTCGCGCACGCCGAAGCAGATATAGCGCCCCTCGCTCTCGCCGCACGCCCGCTCGTCGACGAGCAGAAGGTTGAGGCCCAGGCTGTAATAATAGGGCAGGATCACGCCGAAATCCGCGACGCCGCCCGCCGCGCGGTAGCCGTGCATGAGAAGCACGGTGCGGCGGCTGTCCCCGTTCGGGATCCATTGTCCGGCAAGGGTCAGGCCGTCAAAACTCTGTATTTCGACCCGCTCGCGCGGCGCCGCCTCATACCACGCACGCCCCTCGTCAAACAATGGCCGGTAGGGGGCGAACAGCGGGTTGTCGGCCGCGCCGGCGGGCTTATACAAGGAGAAACCGCGCGCGCAGGCCATGCGAAAGAGAAGAAAGGAGAAAAGCAGCGTTGCGGCGGCGAGCGCCACCCCGGCCCAGATCAGGAAGGACATGTTGAAACCTCCTGTATTTCATAAAACAAAGGCCGCGTGCAGCGCACCGGCCTTTGTCTGTTTCATCGGTCGGGGCCCGGACGGCCCCCATATCAAGCGTAGCGCT
>CAZKRQ010000079.1:0-5779 GCA_964555125.1 uncultured Oscillospiraceae bacterium | reverse complement strand
TGACGCACCGCGAGGGTTTCCCGGTCGAGCAGCACGACGTCGGCGACCTTTCCGGGCGCGATGCTGCCGCGCGTCGCGTAGACGCCGATGGAGCGCGCGGGCGCTTCGCTGGCGGCGCGCACCGCGGCCTCGAGCGGGATGCCCATCTCGAGGGCCGCCGTGCGCAGGCAGCCCATGAGATTGGTGGTGCTGCCCGCGATGGTGCCGTCCGCGAGGGTCGCGCGGCCGCCTATCACCCGCAGGGGCAGCTCGCCGAGCGAATAGTCGCCATCGGGCAGGCCCGCGGCCATCAGGCTGTCGCTGATGAGGATGATGCGCTCGCCAAAAAGGCGGAACGCGGCGCGCACGGCGCTCGGATGGATGTGGACGCCGTCGGCGATCAGCTCCGCCTCGCAGCCGCCGTCCATGGCCGCGCCGACAACGCCCGGCGCGCGGTGGGTGAGCGGCGGCATCGCGTTGAAGAGGTGGGTCACGTGGTTCATGCCGAGGCGGATGGCCTCCCGGGCGGTGTCGTAATCGGCCGTTGTGTGCGCGATGGAGAGCACGACCTCGCCCGCATAGCGGCGGACAAACTCGGGCGCGCCGTCCAGCTCGGGCGCGAGGCAGCAGATCTTGATGAGGTTGCCCGAGACGGCCTGCAGCCGCGCAAACATGTCGATGTCGGGGTTTCGGATATACTTCGGGTTTTGCGCGCCCTTTTTCTCCATGGAGAAAAAGGGGCCCTCCATATTGATGCCGACAAGCGCCGCGCCGCGCAGGCTGTCCTTGCAGGCGGCGGCGTTGCGATAGACCTTTGTGAGGGTTTCCTCGCTGAGAGTCATCGAGGCGGGGCAGATCGCGGTCACGCCGTTTTTCGCCTCGTAGTCGGCGATGGCCTCAAGCGCCTGCGGGGTCGCGTCGCTGAAGTCGAAGCCGGCCGCGCCGTGAAAGTGCAGGTCGAGCAGGCCGGGGATGGCGTAGCAGCCCGCGGCGTCGATCGTCTCGCCGCCCGCCCGCTCGGCGAACAGGCCGTTCTCGATAAAGACGTCGCCCGGGGTAAAGGTGTGATTTTCGCGATAAACCAGAGCGTTTTTGATCTGCATGTCGATCCTCCCCAAAAAATCAGATGAGCGAGAGCGCGTCCTCGTCGCCGACCAGGATGACGTTGTTGTGCAGCTGAAGGACGGAGGCGGGGACGAGCGGCGTGACCGGGCCAAAGAAGGCGTCCCGCACGATCTGCGCCTTACCGATGCCCGACGCGACGAGGAGGATGCACTTCGCCTGCATGATCGTCTTGATGCCCATGGTGTAGGCGTAGCGCGGCACGTCCTCTTCTTTCTCGAAGAAGCGCTTGTTCGCGTCGATGGTGCTCTCGGTCAGCTCGACGCAGTGGGTGCCCTTTTCAAACGCCTCTCTCGGCTCGTTGAAGCCGATGTGGCCGTTGTGGCCGATGCCGAGCAGCTGCAAATCGACGCCGCCCGTCGAATGGATGACTGCGTCATAGCGCGCGCACTCCTTGTGAATATCGGTTTCGAGCCCGTTGGGCAGATGGGTGTTTTCGGGCTTGATGTTGATGTGGTCGAAGAGATTGTGATGCATGAAGTAGTTGTAGCTCTGGTCGTTGTCGGGCGCGAGCCCTTTGTATTCGTCGAGATTGACCGAGACAACCTCGGAAAAATCGAGATCTCCCTTGTTGTACCATTCGATCAGCTGCTGATACGCGCCGATTGGTGTCGAGCCCGTCGCCAGGCCGAGCACACTGTTGGGTTTTAAAATCACCTGCGCCGAGATAATGTTCGCCGCCTTGCGGCTCATGTCCGCGTAATCCTTGCCCTTGTAGATTCTCATGCGTTCCTCCGATTCGGTTGTTTCCGTTTTGGTAAAGAACGGCGGGCCGTCTGCCGCCCGCCGTTTCTTTTTCAATTATAGCAATTTTTTCAGTTCCTGCAAGAGGGGGCTTCACGCATCCCGGCCCGCAAAGGGGTCGTTGTCATAGACGCCCTCCTCGCCGTATTCCTCGCCCATGAGCATGATATAGTCGTGCAGATAGGAGTAGCAGATCCCGTCCTGCAATTTGTAGGTGGAGACGACCACGCCGCGCGGCAACGATTCCGCGATATAGATATTCTCCTCGTCCAGCCCGAGGATGATGGCGATATGCCCGTCCTTGCCGATGAGGTCCCCCGCCTTCACGCGCCCGCTCGCCATCAGCTCGTTGGTGATGGGCACCTGCGTGCCCAGATCGCACAGGTCGTCGTCCCGCCAGGTGTCGCCCGCGCCGACGTCGCCGAAGTCATAGCCGCCGTTGACGAGGCACCAGCACACAAAGCCGCTGCAATCCAGCCCGTTGGGATAATAGACGCCGGGCACGAACTGATATTCCTCCTGCCAGTTGATGAGCTTGTTGCCCCAGATCACGGGGCCCCAGCGGACCGCCTCGAGCAGGTCGAATTTGTGCTCGCAGAGATAGAGCCCCCGGTGGGAAAAGCGCCCCTCGCCGTCGCAGACCGGCTTGTTGGTGTCGTTGGTCATCCGCCCGTTTTCAAAAAAATAGCTGATGCGGTAGGGGAACTCAAGGAGAAGAAAACGGGTCGCCGCCACAACGGCGCCGCGCGTGCCGTAGCCGCCCGCCTCCTCGACGCGGGAGAAAAGGATCTCGTCGAGAAGATGCGCCTCCTCGTCGGTGTAGCGGTCGGAGGGGAGCACCGTTTTTGGGTCGATGATCTGCGGCAGCTGGATCAGGTCGGAGACGACGACGGTCAGGCTCTGCTCGAGCCCCTGCGCGGTGCTCGCCGTGATCACGGCCGTGCCGCTCGTTTCGCCGGCGGTGACCAGCCCGTTTTCAACGGTCGCGACCGAGGGATCGGAGGAGCGCCAAGTCACCGAGCTGTCGGCGTCGCCGACGGCGACGACCTCCGCCTGATAGCTGCGCCGGTCGCCGCAGGCGAGATACACGGTCGTGTCCGCGCCCTCCATCACGAGGGAGAGCACGCCGTTGGCCTCGGCGGTGACCGAATCGGCCTCGCTGCGGTTGCCCTTCGCGTCCACCGCGTGCAGATAAAAGGTGCCGGAGCCGACATGGAACTGGCAGACGCCGTCCTGCGCGCGGCGCCACACCGAGTCGGTGATGGCGGGCGCGGCCTCGGAATCGGTCAGCGCGCACCATACGTCGGGCCCGGTCAGAAAATTGGCGCTTCGCAGCGAGACCGTCACGGTCACGGTGCCGTCCTCGTTGAGCTCGTCGGAGGCATCGACGCCGCTGATGACGGGCGGCTGCGCGGACAGCCAGAAATAAGCCGCCGCCAATCCGGCGGCAACCAGAACAAACAGCGCCACGATGACGGCGCCCCTTTTGCGGCGCGCGGGTTTTTCCTGTGCGCCGTCGTCGACGAGACGTACCCGCCGCGCGCTGCGGAAGGTGTGCTTCTGTGACGCTTCGGACGCGCCCCCGTCCGCTTCCGGCCCGGGCTGCGGCGCAGGGCCGTCGTCCTCGTGCTCTTCCGGGGCGTCTTCGACGGCGCCCTTGTTCTGCCGCTCTGCGCCGGGCAGGTCTTCACCGGCGGGGAGAGCTTCCGGGGCGGCCTCGTCCTCCGGCGGGGCGTCCAAAGGCGCTTGCTCGGCGGCGGATTCGATCTTTTCCGCCTTGTCCTCGCCGCCGTCCCTGTCCTGCGGCGGTTCGCCGCGTGTGAGCGCGGCTTCGTCTGTTTGGGCGTCTGTCTGCGGCAGGGGTGTTTTGCTCTCGACGGGCTCTTCGCTTGCCTGCTCGCTGCGTGCCTCCTGCGCGGCGGCCTCGGCCGACAGGGCCGTCTGCGCGCGCCGCGCCGGGTCGCTTTGACGCCCGCTCGCTGCGCTGAAACGAATGCGCGGCTCCGGCGGCATATGCCGTGTCGCGCGGCTTCTTCGGGCCGCGCGCTTTTTCGCCTCGCCCGGCGTCACCAGCCGGCGGTGGGGCACCGGCGTCACCCTGCTGACCGAGCGGGAGGCCTCCTGCCCGGCGTGCTGCTTTGAATCCGTATTGTTGTTCTCAGCCATTCTCTCTCTGGTTCGCAATCCTTCTGTAATGAATAGTTTCTCTGCGCCGTGCGCCGCGAAACAGCGCGCGGCGCGGGCGCGATGGATCGCCTTTATTATAATACAAGCTTATGCGGCCTGTCTAGAGATAGACGCGATTACACGCGCCGTTTCGGGCGAAATCCGCGGCGGGCCTCCCGAAGCCCGCGCGACCGCCATGAGAAAACGCACGGAAAAGCGCGGCTACAGCGGTCTCAAACCCGGCGTGTTCCATCAGGAAGCGCCGCGGTTTTCGTTTCTGTAGCCGCGCCCTTTGCGCGATGTGGCCCTGCGGGCGCTCTGCCCCTTTAGCCCGCCGGAAGAATCGCGTCAGCGCACGAGCAGCGCGCCGTCCGCGCCTAGGTCAACGGTGAGCGACGCGCCGAGAGGCAGGTCGTCGGCGATGATCCTGCGGCCGATGAGGGTCTCGACCTTTTGCTGGATGAACCGCTTCAGCGGACGCGCGCCGTAAACGGGATCGTAGCCGTTGTCGATGATGAAATCCCTTGCGGCGCCGGTGACCTCGACGCGCAGCTGCCGGTCGGCGAGGCGGCGGTTCAGGTCGTCGATTTGCAGCAGAATGATGCGGCCGATGTCCTCCTTCGTCAGAGGCTTATAGAAGACGACCTCGTCGATGCGGTTGAGGAATTCGGGCCGGAAAGAGCTCCTGAGCTGCGCCATCACCGCCTCGCGCGCGCTGCCGGTGATGCTCCCGTCGGGGGCAATGCCCTCCAAAAGGAACTGCGAGCCGATATTCGAGGTGAGGATGATGACGGTGTTTTTAAAATCGACCGTGCGGCCCTGCGAGTCGGTGATGCGGCCGTCGTCGAGGACCTGCAGCAGGACGTTGAACACGTCGGGATGGGCCTTTTCGATCTCGTCGAACAGCACGACGCTGTAGGGCTTTCTGCGCACGGCCTCGGTGAGCTGGCCGCCCTCCTCATAGCCGACATAGCCCGGGGGCGCGCCGATGAGGCGGGAGACCGAGTATTTCTCCATATATTCACTCATATCGATGCGCACCATATTGCGCTCGTCGTCGAACATGCTTTCGGCGAGCGCCTTGGCGAGCTCGGTTTTACCGACGCCGGTCGGCCCGAGGAAGAGGAAGGAGCCAATGGGGCGGTTGGGGTCCTTGATCCCGGCGCGCGAGCGGATGATCGCGTCGCAGACGCGGTCGACCGCCTCGTCCTGGCCGACGACCCTGCGGTGCAGGATCTCGTCGAGATGAAGCAGCTTGTCGCGCTCGCCCTCCATCAGCCGCGAGACCGGGATGCCGGTCCAGCGCTCGACAATACGGGCGATCTCCTCGTCCGTGACCTCGGTGCGCAGCAGGGAATTCTTGGATTTGGATTCCCTCGCGGCCTGTTCGCTCTCGGCGAGCTCCTTTTGCACCCTGGGCAGCTCGCCGTATTTGAGCTCGGCGGCTTTGTTGAGGTCGTATTCACGCTCGGCCTTCTCGATCCGGCGCCCGAGCTCTTCGGCCTGCTCGCGCAGCTTCTGAACCCTGCCGATCGATGCTTTTTCGTTGTCCCACTGCGCTTTCATCGAGTTGAACTGCTCGCGCAGCTCGGCGAGCTCCTTTTGCGTTTCGGCGAGCCGCTCCTGCGACAGGGTATCCTTTTCCTTTTTGAGGGCGGCCTCCTCGATCTCGAGCTGGATGATCTTTCGGGAGATCACGTCGAGCTCGGTCGGCATCGAGTCGATTTCGGTGCGGATGAGCGCGCAGGCCTCGTCGACGAGGTCGATC
>CAZKRQ010000078.1:7585-8177 GCA_964555125.1 uncultured Oscillospiraceae bacterium | reverse complement strand
CTCTGCGCGGCCTGCCAGCTTCTCAGAATTCTGGACTGACCGAGAATCCCGACCAGCTTCCATCCGCACTCGGGTATAATCTCAACAAAATAGTGATTGAGGTTCTCATCGGTCCAGGACGCCGGAGATGTCGCCGCATACAGGGACTCAGGCAGTTGATAATAATCTGCGTGCGGCAGCATTTTGTTGTTATTCTCATCGAGCAGACAGACCACGTCGGATGATTCAACCCCAATTGATCGCAGAAATGGAATGAGAATCGTCGTGCTTATATCAACCGTGATCATCCCCATTGGCGTTTCCCAGTCCTCCATGCTGTAAATGATATGCGCCGCGCGCAAAAAGCTATCGCCGGCGTCGCTCTCAACCTTCCAGCCATATCCGCCCTGCGACGCCTTCACAATGACCGGACGGTTTTCGACCTCCCTCGCTTCTCTGTAGATCCCAAGCGCCGCATCGTATTGGTAGTATTTCCCCTCGACAAGAGGGTATAATTCCGCTCGCACGCAATCCGTTCCCCGCACCAGTTTTCTCAACGCCTGTTGCGCCGCGCCACAGAGCTCCGTATCCGTCAAAAAAGTATCATTCTGAA
>CAZKRQ010000078.1:6234-7575 GCA_964555125.1 uncultured Oscillospiraceae bacterium | reverse complement strand
GCATATTTTGAAAGTATCCGCTCAATTGTGTGGTTCCCACTTCAACAACCGTGCTTCGGAGCCTCTCATTTTCTGCGCCGACAATCCTCTTGACCGTATTCATCACCCCAAAAATCATCACGCAAACGACCGCCGCAATGAGCAGCAGATTCGTGGCAAACAACTTTTTAAACATCCTCTTCTCCCCTTTTGACCGGCGCTCTTTTTCAATTTTAGTATGTTTACGAACCCGGCGCAAATGCAAGCGCACGTCAACACACGGCTTTTAACGCAACCTGCCCTTGATAAAGCAAAAGCGCGAGCACGGCTCGCTCGCGCCTTTTCCTCGTGCAGCTGAAAGCTCAGCTCTCTTTTTCAGCCCGGATCTGTTCAAACTCCCGCTTCGCCTGCTCAATCAGCGAGGTATTCCTGAGCAGCGCAAGCGTACCCAGCGTCATCGCCTTCGCCGCGTACTTCATCCCCTTATGGCCGATCGACATATTGCACAGCGCCGCATAGGTCCAATGATGGAAGGGAACACGCGCGGAAATACAGGCGGCGCGAACCGTAACGGTCGGCGCAAGTCGTGAAACCGAGATGACATCTGAGGAACCGCCGTCATACAGCCTGTCTTCCCCGGTTCCGGCCAGCGGCTTCAACCCCGTGTTCATCGGGTTTTCGACGGGTTGAAATCCGTTATAGCTCTCCATTTTATTTGCATAAGCAAGCTCTTCCGCTGTGTAGCTCGGCGCCTCCACTGTTTTATACGCCTCATAAAAGACGCGCTCAAGCGTTCTGTTCATGTACTGGTCCGGCACATCCATCCAAATTTTGTATTCCATGCGCGTGCCTGTCATGAGCGCTGCGCCACGCGCAACATCGATCAGCCGTTCCGCCGTGTCCGCAACCATCTTCGCGTTGGAGCCGCGAACACAATGCCGTATTTTGGCATAAGCCGGCACAACATTCGGCTTGTCCCCGACAACCTGATAAGCCCAATGCATTGTGACGCTCTTATCGACATGTTCGCGAAGGTAATTCTCCCCTATATTGAGAAGCTCGCAGGCATCCATCGCGCTCCGGCCCATTTCAGGCATCCCTCCCGCGTGAGAGGCGACCCCAAAAAACTCAAAGTCAATTTGCTTCATCGACGCATAAAGCGTTTCCTGCACAAGATTCACCTTATCCGGGTGCCAAGCAACGGCAACATCGATGCCGTCAAAGCATCCCGCCGCCGCCATACGCGTTTTCCCGGTTCCTGTCTCTTCCTCCGGGCAGCCAAAAACGATCAATGTGCCGTTCAGGCCCTGCTCCTCCATTGCCTCTTTGACCGCAAGCGCAGCGCCGACGCAGCCCGTTCCA
>CAZKRQ010000078.1:2095-6224 GCA_964555125.1 uncultured Oscillospiraceae bacterium | reverse complement strand
TGCCCACATCCGTGCGCGCTGTTATCCTCTTTCAGTCGAACGCTTTCGTCGAGCGACGGCCCCATCCCGGGAAGCGCGTCATATTCAGCCAGAAATCCGATGCGGGGATAGCCTCCGCCCCATGTCGCAGAAAATGCGGTTTTCAGATTTCCGATTCCCATCTCGATCTGAAACCCATTTTTCTCCAGCACTGCGGTGAGCGCCTTTGCGGACTGTACTTCCTGCCCTGCGAGCTCTGAATAGCCGAATATCTGATCTGCCAGAGTATCCATCACCCGGCTGTTCGTCTCGAACCACCTTTTAATTGCCTCGTCCATTGATTGCGCCTCCTGCACTCAATTCTCGTTTCTCTGATTTCTATTATACGGACTCTATCAAAAACACTCGAGGCACAAAAATGATAAATTGTGGAGATTTTACAGGTAAATTCGCTCAAATCCTGCGCAGCGAACTGTTCCACGTCCGAAGCGTTCAGGTCGCTTCCACCCAGTCTGCCCGAAATTCCTGAATCATGAAAAAGCCCCGTTCGGGTAAACCGAACGGGGCTTTTCTGTTGTTCGTCTTCTGTTCCGCCCTTGATCTCAGACCAGCTCGATGACCGCCATCTCCGCGGCGTCGCCGCGACGGGGGCCGGTTCTTGTGATGCGGGTATAGCCGCCGTTGCGGTCAGCGTAAGAGGGGCCGATCTCATCGCAGAGCTTCTTTGCGACCGTCTCTTTCGTGATGTAAGAATAGACCGGACGCTTTGCGTGCAGGGTGTCGTTTTTTGCGAGGGTGATCATCTTTTAGGCTACCGACCGAACCTCTTTCGCGCGCGTCACGGTCGTCTGGATCTTGCCGTTCTCGAGCAGATATGTCACCATCGCGCGAAGCATGGCTCTGCGCTGATCGCTTGTTCTGCCGAGCTTTCTCATGCTGCCCATGTGCAATTCACTCCTTTATAGCGTTAGTCGTCCGAAGAGCTGAGGTCGAAACCCAGAGATTTGAGCTTGCCGATGACCTCTTCCAGCGATTTGATGCCTAGATTCCGCACCTTCATCATGTCTTCCTCGGACTTGTTGATCAGATCCTCGACCGTGTTGATGCCTGCTCTCTTGAGGCAGTTGAAGCTGCGCACAGAGAGGTCAAGCTCTTCAATGGTCATCTCAAGTACCTTTTCCTTGCTCTTTTCCTCTTTCTCAACGAGGATCTCGGTTTCGAGTATATCCTCCGAGAGGTTCATGAACAGGCTCAGGTGCTCACACAAAACCTTTGCCGCGAGCGACACGGCCTCCTGCGCCGTGATCGTCTTGTCGGTCTTGACCTCGAGAGTGAGCTTGTCATAGTCCGTGATCTGGCCGACGCGGGTGTTTTCCACCGTGTAATTGGCCTTGAGCACGGGCGTATAAATGCTGTCGACCGGAATCACGCCGATCGCTCCGGCGATATTTTGTTTATTGCGCTCGGAGGAAATATAACCTCTGCCTTTGTCAAACGTCAGTTCCATGACCAGCTTCGCGCCCTTGCCGAGCGTGGCAATATGCCACGACGGGTCGAGAATTTCGAGCTCGGCGTCCGGCTTAATGCTGCCGGCCGTGACCTCGCACTCCCCCTCGGCCTCAATAAAGACGGTTTTCGGGCCGTCGCAGTGAAGCTTGGCAGTGATGCCTTTGACGTTGAGCACGATTTCGGTGACGTCTTCTTTGACGCCCTCGATGGTCGAAAACTCATGCTGAACGCCCTCGATTTTGATCGAACGCGCAGCTACGCCGGGCAGTGAGGACAGAAGAACCCTTCTCAAACCATTGCCGAGCGTCGTGCCGAAGCCGCGCTCGAGAGGCTCCACAATGAACTTGCCGTAGGAGCCGTCTGTGGTCATCTCGATTGTCTCGATCTTGGGCTTTTCTATTTCTATCATGGTAAAACCCTCCTAATGACGGTGAAGATCCGCCGTAGTTCGCTTCCCAGTAACCCTGCTTCTGCGTGCCGATTATTTTGAATACAGCTCGACGATGAAGTGCTCCTCGATCTCGAAGTCGATCTCGGAACGCTCGGGCAGATGCGTTACGGTCGCCGTCATGCCGTCCACGTCCATCCAACCGGGCTTCGGACGCGCACTGTTGGCCTCAATGGCGAGCTTGATCTTATCACAGTCGGTGGTTTTCACCGCGACCTTGTCCCCGTCCTTCACGAGGAAGGAGGGGATATTGACCGTCTTCCCGTTCACGGTGAAGTGACGGTGAAGCACAAGCTGGCGCGCCTCCTTGCGGGAATTCGCATAGCCTGCGCGATAGACGATGTTGTCCAATCTGCTCTCAAGGATTCTAAGCAGATTCTCGCCGGTGACGCCCTTCTGGCGCTCGGCCATTTCAAAATATTTCTCAAACTGGCTTTCGAGAACCCCGTAATATCTCTTTGCTTTCTGCTTGGTGCGCAGCTGAATGCCATACTCAGAGACCTTCTTGCGGCCCTGGCCATGCTGGCCGGGCGCGTAGGAACGCCGCGCGAAGGCGCATTTATCCGAGTAGCAGCGCTCGCCCTTCAGAAAGAGCTTCTCACCCTCTCTGCGGCAGTTTCTGCACACAGCACCGGTATATCTTGCCATAAGGTATCTTTCCTCCTGTAAATTATACGCGACGTCTTTTCGGCGGACGGCATCCGTTGTGGGGGATGGGGGTAACGTCCTTGATCATATTTACCTCCAAGCCGGTCGCCTGAAGCGCGCGGATCGCCGCCTCGCGGCCGGAGCCAGGCCCCTTGACATAGACCTCAACCGTCTTCATGCCGTGCTCCATCGCGGCCCTGGCCGCCACCTCGGCCGCCATCTGCGCCGCGTACGGGGTGGATTTGCGGGAACCGCGGAAGCCGAGGCCGCCTGCGCTCGCCCACGAAATCGCGTTGCCGTTGACGTCGGTGATTGTCACGATCGTGTTGTTGAATGTGGACTGGATATGCGCCGCACCGCGCTCGATGTTCTTCTTTTCGCGGCGCTTACGCGTACCGGCAGCCGCTCTACCTTTGGTCTGTTTCACTGCCATATTAACCGATTTGCCTCCTTATTTCTTCTTGTTGGCGATGGTTCTCTTCGGCCCCTTGCGGGTGCGGGCATTGGTCTTGCTTCTCTGACCGCGGACGGGGAGCCCTTTACGGTGACGAACACCGCGATAGCAGCCAATCTCGACCAAACGCTTGATGTCAAGCGCCACGTTGCGGCGAAGGTCGCCCTCAACGGTGAGGTTTTTGTCGATATACTCGCGCAGCAGCTTTTCGTCGTTGTCTGTCAGATCCTTCACGCGGGTGTCGGGGTTGATGCCCGTGTCGGCGAGGATCTTTTTCGCTGTGCTCTGGCCGATACCGTAAATATAGGTGAGTCCTATTTCGACCCGCTTCTCTCTGGGCAGGTCGATACCAGCAATACGCGCCATTTAATATTCCTCCGGTTTGTCGTTGATCGCGCCAAAGGGCTTAACCCTGACGCTGTTTGTGCTTGGGATTTTTGCAGATGATCATCACCTTGCCGTGGCGTTTGATGACCTTGCACTTTTCGCAAATGGGTTTAACGGAAGGCTTTACCTTCATAATCATTACCTCCTGATGGGGTTTGCGCTTATTTCGTGCGCCATGTGATGCGGCCCTTGCTAAGGTCATACGGCGACATCTCCACCGTCACCTTATCACCGGCCAGAATGCGGATGAAATTCATGCGCAGCTTGCCGGAGATGTGGGCGTTGATCTTGTGTCCGTTAGCGAGCTCGACCAGGAAGGTTGCATTTGGCAACACCTCGCGAACAATGCCCTCCAACTCCAAGACATCTTCTTTTGACAAATTCTAAGCCTCCTTTGACGGTTTCTCGCCGCAAAACCGCTTTTGGATCGCGGCGCGCAGCGCTTTGTCGCTCGATAGATCCCCGGGGTCAAACATGTGCGCGCTCGCGCCCAAATGCTTGAGCTTTTTGCGCTTGGGCTTTTCGAGCTTTCGCAGATCTCCGTCGGCGATCGTCGCAAAACCGTCCTCGACCGACAAAACCGCAAACCAGCGGCCCTGATCTCGTCCGGCGCGGGAAACGACCGCGCGTCCCTTTACAATCTCCACTGGGTCCCCTCCTGCTTATTCGGCGGTGAGGATCACGGGGCCCTGCTCCGTGATGGC
>CAZKRQ010000078.1:0-2085 GCA_964555125.1 uncultured Oscillospiraceae bacterium | reverse complement strand
TGATGGCGATTGTATACTCAAAATGTGCCGAAAGACTTCCGTCCGCCGTGACGACGGTCCAGTCGTTGTCGAGCACCTCGACGTCATAGGCGCCCTCATTGACCATCGGCTCGATGGCGATGGTCATGCCGGGAACCAGCCGCGGTCCGTGCCCGGCCTTGCCGTAGTTTGGCACCTCGGGCGCCTCGTGCAGCTCGCGGCCCACGCCGTGGCCGACATAGTCGCGCACGACCGAGTAGCCGTTCTCCTCGACATATTGCTGCACTGCGGCGGCAATGTCGCCGATCCGGTTTCCCTTGACGGCGGCGGCGACGCCCCGGTTGAGGCTCTCCCTCGTCACATCCATGAGGCGCTGCGCGCGGTCCGAGACCTTGCCGACCGCGTAGGTCGCCGCGTTGTCGCCGTGAAAGCCCTTATAGCACGCGCCCACGTCGATACTCACAATATCGCCCTCACGCAAGACGGTCTTATGGTCCGGAATGCCGTGGATCACCTGGTCGTTGACCGAGATACACGCGCTCTTCGGAAAACCGCCGTAATTCAGAAAGGACGGGGTCGCTCCCTGTGAAAGGATATATTTGCGGATCGCGTCGTCGACGGCGGCGGTGGTGACACCGGCGGCGAGCGCGTCTCTGCCGACCCTGAGCGCTCCGGCCGAAATGCGGCAGGCCTTTTTCATGGCCTCCAATTCCTTTGCCGTTTTAAGAACGATCATCGTCATTCCTCCAGCGCGGCGAGAATCGCGCGCGTCGTGTCCGCGATATTCCCCATGCCGTCCACTGTGCGGAGTTTGCCCTTGGCCCGATAAAAGTCCTTGAGCTGCTCTGTTGATTCATGATACACCTTGAGGCGCGTGACGACCGTCGATTCCTCGTCGTCGCTGCGGACGATGAGCCTTTCGCCGCACTTATCGCAGACGTTCTCGGTCTCGGGGGCCTTGAACTGGATGTGATAGGTGGCGCCGCACTTCGGGCAGGTCCTGCGCCCGGTAATGCGCGAAATAATCACGTTGTCAGGCACCTCGATGCTGACAACCTTGTCGACGGTCACGCCAAGCCCCTCAAGGGCGTTGGCCTGCGCAACGGTGCGGGGCACGCCGTCGAGTATAAACCCGCCGGCGCAGTCCTCGTCGCACAGACGATCCTTGATGATCCCAATGATCACCTCGTCGGGAACGAGCTTGCCGCAGTCCATATAGCCCTTGGCCTGCTTGCCGAGCTCCGTTTCATTCCTGACCGCTTCCTTGAGAATATTGCCCGTGCTGATAATGGGGATGGACAGGCGTTCGGCGATTACCTCCGCCTGTGTTCCCTTCCCCGCGCCGGGCGCACCCAGCAATATGAGCTTCATGATCGAAACCTCACTGTCACTCCAGGAATCCTTTGTGATGACGCATGAGCATATAGGATTCGAGCGTATTGGTAATTTCGAGCGCCACGCCGACCAGAATCAGAATCGAGGTACCGCCCAGAGAGATATTGACGCCGGTCGTCAAAGCCTTTGTCGTCGTCAGCTTGGTGATGACGATCGGGAGGGTCGCGACCAGAATCAGGAAAATGCCGCCGATCATCGTGATCTTGGAGACCACGCGCGCAATAAAGTCGGAGGTCGGCTTGCCGGGACGGATGCCCGGGATGCTGCCCGCGTTTTTGCGCAGGTTGTTCGCGATCTCAACGGGGTTATACTGCACGGCGACGTAGAAATAGTTGAACGCGAGGATCAGCAGCGCATACAGGATCGCATAGCCCCAGTTGCTTGTGCTGAACCAGCCGAGCACGGTGTTCCAGAAATTCGACTTAATATCGAACATGCTCTGGATGGTGCCCGGCACCGAGAGAAACGCCGAGGCGAAGATGACGGGCAAAACGCCGGTCATATTGACCTTGATCGGGATATTGGTCGCCTGGCCGCCGTACATCTTGCGGCCGACCACCCGCTTGGCGTACTGCACGGGGATGCGCCTCTCCGCCGCTGAAACGACGACGATCAGCACAAACATCGCCGCAAAGAGCAGGATGATGATCGGGACCGCGACATACAGCCAGCTCATCCCCTGCTTCGCCGTTACAAGATAGCCGACGATCT
>CAZKRQ010000077.1:0-8270 GCA_964555125.1 uncultured Oscillospiraceae bacterium | reverse complement strand
AAAAAAGGCGTTGATTCTGATAAATCAGCTGTGTCATTGGATTGCGCTTCCGCTGCTCTGTATTGCCTGCCTGATTGCCAGATGGATCCCTAAAAAGATACAGATCGGATTGGGCCCCTTGCCGATGATAAACAACGTATACTGGAAAAAGGCGTTGGTGAAAAAGGGATATACGGCAGAAACCTATGTGACAGATTGCTATTATATAACGGAGGAATTCGATTTTCGGTTTGATCGGGGGTGGAGAAAAATCTATTTTTTCATTCCCGGGCTGCTTTTTGTGAGAACGATTTTCCGCTATCAGTGCGTATACGTCTATTTTAACGGCGGGCCCTTACAGCTCATACCGGGCCTTCGCTTAATCGAACCCGTATTGTACCGATTGGCGAAGGTCAAAACCGTTGTTATGCCGTATGGCCTTGATTCACAGGTTCTTCTTGAGACGCCCAATAAGTTAATGGTGAATGCGCTCTGCGCCGATTATCCGGGCTTTTTTCAACATGCACAGGGAAAGATCAGACGACAGATAAATGCGTGGTGCAGACATGCGGATATCGCAGTGGGTGCGATGGATTCCGTAGATTATCTTCCGTTTTGGAACAGGATTCGGCATTGCCACTTTGCGATCGATACCGACGCCATTCAACCCTCTTTTCCCGAGCCGGGCGAAAAAATTAAAATTTTGCACGCGCCGAATCATAAAGAGGTCAAGGGCTCGCGCTTTGTGATTCGCGCGGTCGAGGAGCTCAAGGCGGAGGGTTACCCGATAGAGCTGCTCTTCAAACAGGGAATCACAAACAGTGAATTTCTGAAACTGGTGAAGGAAGCGGATATCGTAGTCGATCAGCTGATTATGGGCTGGTACGCCATGTTTTCGATGGAGGCCATGGCCTGCGGAAAGCCGGTGCTCTGCGCCATGAGAAAGGATTTAATTGCTCTTTATGAAAACGTGGGGTGTGTGGAGCCCGGAGAGTTTCCCATGCTGGACGCTTCGCCGGTAACAATCAAGGATGAACTGCGCAGCTTAATTGAGCATAAAGAGGATTTGAAAGAAACAGGACGTAAATCGAGGGCCTTTGTGGAAAAATACCATTCGTTGAACGCGATCGGCGACTTTTTTGACGAGATCAATCGATCTTTAGATATGCAGCCGAAAAGCTGACGAATGCCTGCTTGAACAAAATGGGAACCCATTCGGTGAAATGCGAAGATTTTTGCGCAGTGAAACAGTGCTTTCCATATTTTCCTTTTAAATCTTATCGGGATTTTTTCGCAATAAACGGAAAGTATCCTTTGCGAAATCAAAAACACCGTTGAAATTGAGCTTTGGGAGCTCAAATCGACGGTGTTTTCATTTTCCCGGTTCTCTCTGCCTGACCCGCGTTAAGGGCGGCAGTTTTTTGCTTGACCGGCCGTATGGAAGCCGCGGCGCTTTGTGAATGATCGTTGGGATGATGGAAGACCTGCGCAGTCGCCCTTAGAGGAAAATATTGCGGGGCTCGGCGGCGTTGGTTTTTTCATAGACGGTCAGCTTGTTGTTGTCGTCGCAGGTCGCGAGGATCAGGTCGGCGAGCTGCACCTTCTGCTGCTGCAGCGCCGCGAGAAGCCACGCCTCGTTGTTGCCGGATTCCCTGAGGCAGTTGGGCATGATTTTGCCGTCGATCACCACGTTATAGACCATCTTATCCTGCTGCGGCTTGAGCTGCACGTCCTCGGGCGTGAGGGGGCGTGCGGCAGCCTTGGGCAGAAAGCTGATGCTGCCGTTGGTCTCGAGCACGGCCGACTCAATATCGGAGAGGTCAAAGTATCCGGCAATCCGCGCCGCCGTTAAAAATTCGTTGACATCGAGCTTGGCTCTCATGAGATTTTTTTCATAGAGCGTGTCGCTGTCATAGAGAACGGTGGGCTTTCCGACAAAAAAGCGCCGGGCCATCACCGATTTATTGCTGAAGACGGATACGGCGACGGTGCAAAGGCAGTAGACCACAACGGCGACCAGCGCCGTCCATGTCGTGTGGTCAAAGCCCGAAATCGCGAGCTCGGCGGCGATCGAGCCGAGGGTTATGCCGTTGATATAGTCGAAAAGACTCAACTGAGAGACCTGCCGCGCACCCATAAAGCGCGTGAGCAGGAACAACACAAAGACAGAAAAAAGCGCGCTGAGCGCGGTTCGCAGCAATTGCATGGTCAAGAGCAAAAACTCCCTTCGATGATGTCTGAGGATAGTCTTTGACGGCGCGGCGGCAATTATTCAGACCGGGCCGCGTGAAACGAGTCCCGGATTGCCGGCCGGCCCGGGCAGTCTTGCGAAGTTGGATATTTTCTTTTGAACGCTTTAAAGGAAACGATCTGTTTTCATGCCGGAAGCGGATATTCAAAATCGCAGAGAAAAAACGACGGCCGGCCCGACCTCAACGGACATGAGCCCGGCTGCGCATGAAAAGGCCATTACCCAATGACGAAATGCGCGGTAAAGCGCTCTCGCCGCGAGAGGTTTACACTCTGCGGCGAGAGTGGTATCATATATCTGAATACGATTTTTGCCGGGAGGTGCGCGCATGTCCGAGAACAGCAGAGCGGTTTCGCTGGATTTTCCGTGTGGCAGCGCCGCCGTCTGGCAGGTGCTCGGCAACGCCGGGAGCTATGGCCGTTGGTTTGGCTATCCCGACGCGCTGGTTGTGTCACAGGGCGAAATTGCGCTCGGCAGCAAGCTGCGCTTTCAGAATATCGGCAACACCACGATCGTCACGGCGCTGGAGCCGGGCGCGCGGCTGGAGCTGAGCACAGGGGCCACGCGCGACCTGTTCACGCTCACGGATACCGAGACCGGCTGCACCGTCACCCTCGTGTCGGCGCTCACGGGCGGGGTTGGCTGGAACGGCGCGGAGTCGGCGAAGGAGGCCACAAACAGAGCGATTCTGCGGCGGCTCAAGGCGGAGGTGCTCGGCTCGGAGGAGGGGGAGGCGGAGGGCGCGCCGCCGCCCGCAGCCCCCAAAGAGCGGGGACTGGTCAAAACGCTTGCCGCCAATCTGCTGCACGGCTATAAGACCCCGACGCTCTTTCGCAAGGCGACGGTTTTCGATGATTCGGTCGAGCTGGCCAATATGATCGACCATACGGAGGCGGATGTCGCGATTCACCTGCGCGCGGCGATCGCGGCGCTGGTGCTTTTGGCCGCGCTGTGCGCGGTGCTGTTTGTGTGCGGTAATTTTGAGAGCTCGGACATCGTGCCGAGCTCGGGCCTGTCCGTCGTGCGAAGCGACAGCGTGAACCGGCAGAACGCCGAGCAGCTGTTTATCGGGCAGGAAAAAACCGCGCTCGAGCTGATGCTGAGCTGTAAAGGGGTGCGGCTTGCGCCGAACGAATATGTGTACTCCTCCGACACGGCGGACGCCTCGGGCGTCGGCGAACGTCTGATCTATGTCACCTACGACGCATATCACAGGGTGCGCCGGTTCGCCTATGTCGACCGCGCCCAGGCGCAGATCCCCTTCGCGGCGCAAATCTCCGATGTGGGCCTGTCTCTGAATACCCTGATGACGGTGTCGCAGGCCGAGCAAACGGTCGGTGTTCCGCTCTCCGCCTTTGTGGTCGACAAGAGCGGGCTGACCGTCCTGCATTTCGGCATCCTCGACACCTCGCGCAGCCTGTTCGACCCGACCCTCACCAGCGAGCTCGTCGTCAAGCTCGACCGCGAGCTGCGCAGCGCGCAGGCGCTCTATTACACGGCGTTCGACCCGCTCAACCCGATGCCCTATGACGAGCTCGACGGCGACTATCGCCGGCAATACTCCAACTTGACCTACTTCCTGGCCGACCGCGCGGCCTTTGAGCGCATCTTTCTGTTGGCGGGCAAGACGCGCTGGCAGGTCGACGACGTTCTCGGCACGGAGGGCGTGGATTATGCCGCGGCCCCGAATCTGAGCATCCTGTGCTCATACAGCTGCCGCAGCACGGTGGTCGACGAGGCCATCTACCGCTATCTTTACAATGTGACCTTTAATTATGAGGATGTCGCCGCCCGCGTGACCTTCCGCAACGGCTGGCTGGAGGCGAAAGACAACATGCTTCTCGATTACGACACATACAATTTGCAGGAGGGAATGTCGCTGTACGCGCTTTACCGGGAGATGAAAATGCTGCCGACCTATGCGGAATACGACGGTGAGACGCTGCTGCTCTGCTATGGTCAATACGGGGATATTGGCGCGGAAACCGCCTACAGCTATAATCTGACCGTTGCGCTGGACGCCGCCGCGCGAACCGTGACCGACTATTCGTTTAATCGCTGAGCGCATTCGCTCGAATGCAGACCGCAACAGGATAATAAATATGAAACAGGATAAAATCGTATTAAAGGTTCAAAGATATATAGGCGCGAGCGCGGAGGAGGTCTGGAGCTATCTGGACGATCCGCAGCGGCTTCCGACGCTGTTTACCAGCTCGGCGCGCGCGGCGTGGGAGCGCGGGGACGGCGCCGTCGCCGAGGGCACGATGAGCCTGGGCCGGCTCTCCTTCCGCCTGCGGCTGTGCCCCTTCGACCTCTCCCTGTGCAGCGAGCCCTGCGTCATTGTGCTCCGGCTCACACCCGAAGAGGAGGGCTGCGTCGCCGCGATGGCGGCCCGCTATTCCCCCTCCTCCGGCTTTTCCGTTTTGCAGAGCGATCTGGAAAATGTTCTCTCCCGCCTTGAGCAAGCCGTCTGCGGCCCGCCGGAGGAGCAAAAATCGCGGCCTGTCAAGCCCGAGGGCGCGGCGAAAAAGAACGCCGCGGGCCGCGGCGGGTGGAAAAAGGCGGCGATCGCCGCGGGCGTCGTGGTCGCGGCGGCGGCGCTGGTTTTCGGCGGCGTGCGGCTGGCGGCCTCCAAACGGGAGCTGCCGCCGGCGGAAAACGCGGAGGATCTGTCGCTTGCGGTGACGTATGAGAACGCGCTGGCGCTGTCGCCCGGCCAGTCCCGCGCGGAGATCGAGCGGGCGCTCGGGACGCAGGGCGTTGCGCGCGGCAGGGACGAGGTGGTCTATCGCAGCAGTGATCTCGGGCTCTACGGCGTTCCCCGCGAGCTGGTGCTTGTGGCGTATGAGAACGGCGCGGCGGCCTCGATCACCTATCTCAACACCGCCGCGTCCGGCGACTATACCGCGGCGGCGGGGCGGTCGGTTTCCGAGGCGGGCGGCGCTCCCGAGGAGCTCTCGGCCCAAATCGGGCTGCCGGTCTCGATGCTGCGCCGCTATACCCTCGGCGGGGACCAGATGCAGGAGATCCATTTCGGCTTCTGTGACCCCTTCGCCAATTTTGACCCGGCGTGGCGCGGCGAGATCGCCGTGACCCAGAACCAGACGCAGGGCACGGCCAGCGTCGGCTATTGGGGCGGCTATGACGGCGCAGACCCGCTGATGGTCGGCCGCCTGGAGGAGGGAACGCCGCTTGCCGGGCAGTACGACTCCTACACCGAGTTTTTGCACGACAAGTATCAGTATGACCGCGCGCTCTCCCTTCTGGGGCGCTGGAGCATGGGCGATATGCTGCGGTGGTACCCGGAGCTGGAGGCGTATGAATCCGGCTCGGGCGCGACGGCCTATCGCGCCTTCTACGCCTCCCCCGTCGGGGACGGCGCACAGCCGCGTTATACGGTTTCCTATCTGCTCAACAACGCGAACGGGTTTATGATGGGCTCGTTTGCCAATCTCGCGCTCTATGAGCGGGAGGATACTCTGACAGGGACCCGCGCCGCGTCGGTGACCCGCAACATGTCGTATGGCGAGGTGCGCACGCTGCTCGGCATCCTGCCGACGGCGCTGTTTGTCGACGAGAACGGTTATTATGTCTGCTATGGGCGCTATCTGGGCGGCGCCGAAATCGAAGAGCAGTTTGCGCTGGTGATCCGATTCGACCCGGATACCGACCTGAGTGAGCAGGTCTACGCCAACGCGGCGATCAACACGGCCGGGCAAGAGACAAAGGAGTGAGGCTTTTATGAATTGCGGCCCCGACAGATCAAGGCTTTCGCAGCTGGTTGCTTCCGAGATGCAGTATTTCGGAAGCCGGCACGGCTTGCCGTTTCTTCAGGTCAGCGCGGCGATCGTGGCGCTTGTTTCCACCTTTTTCTCGCTGTTCTTTTATTACACGACCGAGAGCGGCGCGAATTTGACATATACGCTTTTGTCGCTGGGCTCGCTGGGCGCTCTGGTGCTGGTCTATATACTGTACCGCTCTGAGGCGGCGCGCGGCGCGCTGCATTACCGCGAGGTCATGGTCTATTCGGCGCTTTTCACCCTGATTTGCGCCGTCGCCGGTTTTGCCTATGCGCGAACGGCCTGGATGTGGAAGATGACCGACATCGCGCCGATGGCCTATCACAATTATCTCAACGTCGTGTTTTCCTATTGCTTTTTGCCGGCGCTGTTTCTGCTTGCGTTCTACGGCGTCGTGCTGCTCTCACCCAGAGAGGTGCAGCTGCCCTATACAGGCTGGCTGTTTCGGGTCTATCTAACCGTGCCGGTCAGCATTGTTCCCATTGTCGCGCTGATCACGCGCTTTGCGACGGAGGAGAACTACATTCGCGTCGCGACGTTTTGGACGTTGGTTTATCTCTCGCTGATGATGCTCGTCGCGGTCAAATTCGCGGCGAAGGCGGTGATGCATAAAATCCTCGAAAACAGTCCCGCGCGCTACGAGACCTTTATCATGGCGCCGCAGGAAGAGGGCGCGGAGGGCGAAGCTGTGCCGGAAGAGGGCACACAGCCTGAGAGCGAAGAGGAGCCGGAGGCCGAGACGGATTCCGGGCCGGAAGAAGGCGAAGCCGCTGAGGCGGGCAAGCCGGAGCAGCAGACCGCGCAGGAGCGGGAGGCTTCGCCGCCATCCGGCGGAGAGGAAGAGCAGACCGCCGAAGAGACGCCCGGGCAGCAAGAAATCGAAGAGGAAACCGGCGAAACGCAGCAGGAGAGCGCACAGGAGGAAACGGCGGAGGCACAGCCCTCCGACAACGCCGACGAGCCGGAGCCCGGGACGGAAACCGGGCGGGAAACGAACGAAGCGAAAGCCGGGGAGGACGGCGAGGCGGCCCAGACGCAGCAGGAAAGCCCGGAAAAAGAAACAGAGGAGCCAGCGCCGGAGGAGGCAGGCGGCGGGACCGTCGAGCGGGATCGGACGGACCAGCCGCGGAAAAAACGGCGCGGATGGCTGCTTGCGCTGTTTGGCGGAAGAAAAAGGAACGCCACGCCGGAAGAGGAGCAGGCAGCGTCAACAGAAACAGAAACCGGCGAGCAGCCCGCCGACGCCGAACCGGGAACCCCGGCAAAGGCGGACGGGGAGCGTCCCGCTGTGGAGAGCAATGAAACCGAGGGGGATTCCTGCTGCGATGTAGCCGACGAACCCGAGCAGGGCCTGAAGAAAAACGGGAACGACTGGTTTGAGGAGATCAGCTCGGAGCTCGACCGGCTGGTGGGCGGCTCGCGCGACCGCCGTCCGCCGGACGGCGAGGAGGCGGATATTGTCGAAGAGCTGGAGGAGCCCGAAACGCCGGAAGAGAGCGAGCCCCTGCCGGAGGAGGGAGAGGAGCTCGTCGAGGTAATGGACGATGTCGAGCTGCTGCCCGAGCCCGCCGGGGAGAGCGAAGAGCCCGGCGAGGCGCGGGACCCTGAAGCGGCGTCTCAAGGAGAGAGCGGCGAAAAAGAGCAGGCGGAGGAGGAAACGCCGGACGAAGAGGAAAGCGACACGGCTCCCGAGGAGAGGGATGCAGAACCGGCCGGCCCTGAGACAGAGGAGGCTGCGGACGGCCGCGAGGAGCCGGCCGATCCGCCTGAGCAGGGCGAAGAGGAGAAACAGCCCGGTGTATCGCGGGTCAAGGTGCGGCGGCACCGTCTGTGCCGGCGCGCCTACAGAAGCGCGCGCAACAAGGCATAATCTGCGGCCGGGCCGGAACGGCGCGGCTTTCCGGGCATGGCTCTGCCCCATTTTCATGAAAAAAGAAAAGACAGTAGGCGCAGTTTATTTGCGTCTACTGTCTTTTTCGCGAGCGTTTTAAAAGGAGGGGATAGTCGCCTTACAGCGCGCGAAAAAGAGATTGGCGTTTCGCGGCGGTTCCATATTTTCTATACGCACCACCGTATTTGGTACAGCGCGTAAGAATGCGCCGCCCACACATCCCTATATGCCCTTAACGCCCTTGCCCTTTATCCCGAAAAGTCCGCCCTTGACTTTTCGGGAAGAGGAGGAGCAAGGGAGCGCGCGAAGTTTTCCCGAACAGGGGAAACGGAGCCAAGCGGACTTTGCG
>CAZKRQ010000076.1:3146-8308 GCA_964555125.1 uncultured Oscillospiraceae bacterium | reverse complement strand
CGGAGCATTGACGAGGACAGCGAACGCATCACCGCTCTGGAGCGCATCATCAGCCGGGTCTACGAGGACATGATTGCCCAGCGCATCAGCGAGGACAATTTTACCCGTATTCTGGAGAACAGCCAGATGGAGCAGGCCACGCTGAAAAACCGTGTCATGCTGAACCGGGAACGGCTGGCCCAGCAGACCCAGGAGCAGGAGGACAGCACCCGCTGGCTGGAAATCATCAAGGACTACGCCGACATCCAGGAATTGGACGCTGTGACGCTGAACCGGCTTATTCAGAAAATCGTCATTCACGAGGACATAGACGGCGACGCTGTTCGCCAGACTGTGGAAATCCATTTCAATTTCAACGATAAAGCGGATAAACGCAGGATTATCCGGGAGAAATAACTAAATATTGCAACATACAGGCCGGACAGCAGAGGAACCGGAGTGATGTTGATTGAGGACGCCGCCGCCCGCCGTTGGCTGTTTCATTAACTTTGAGATGAAACAATTTGTCCCGGTCCTCCATTTTTGGCGTTTTGGGATCGACATGCATGACCCCGCCATATAATACGGCCAGCACATCGGCAATGCTCAAAGAGCCGCCTAAATGTCCGACACCGCGCGCTTTTATCTCCTCGACGATGCCGATCCTGATTTTCAGGGCAAATTCGGCCAGCTCATGTAGAGATTCCTGTTGAGGCATATGACGTCTCCTCTCTCTTAGAGCCGCGCAACGCCGGAACGGCGCGCCGCCTGGGCAACCGCGCTCGCAACCGCCTTGCCGACACGGCTGTCAAACGCAGCGGGGATGATATAAACCGGGGAGAGCTCATCGTCGGAAACAAGCGCGGCAATAGCGCGCGCCGCAGCGAGCTTCATTTTGTCGTTGATTTCCGCTGCACGCACGTCAAAAGCGCCGCGAAATACCCCGGGGAATGCAAGCACGTTGTTGATCTGGTTGGGAAAATCGCTGCGGCCGGTCGCAACAATAGCGGCGCCGCCCGCTTTGGCCTCATCGGGAAAAATTTCGGGTGTGGGATTCGCACATGCGAATATAATCGGGTCCTTCGCCATTGTGGCGACCATATCTGCGGTTACTACACCGGGCGCGGAGACGCCGATAAAGACATCGGCCCCTTTGAGCGTGTCGGCCAGAGAGCCCTGTTTTCTCTCCTGATTCGTGCTGCCGGCGATTTCCTCTTTATAGGGATTCATGCCCGAGGGACGCCCGCTATAAATTGCTCCCGCTCGATCACAGAGTGTGATGTCTCTGAAGCCGTCGGTCAACAGCAGCCGCGCGATGGAGATTGCCGCTGCGCCCGCGCCGTTGATGACGATTCGCACATTCTCCCTCTTCTTTCCAACTACGCGCAGCGCATTGATTAAACCGGCCAACGTAATAATGGCGGTGCCGTGCTGGTCGTCGTGAAAAATCGGGATGTCGCAAACCTCTTTGAGCTTTTTTTCAATTTCAAAACAGCGTGGCGCGGCGATGTCCTCCAGATTGACACCGCCAAAGGAGCCCGAAATCAGACGCACGGTATTGACAAACTCGTCCACATCTTTTGACCTGACACAGAGCGGAAACGCGTCAACATCGCCAAATGTTTTGAAAAGCACACATTTCCCCTCCATAACCGGCATCCCTGCCTCCGGGCCAATATCTCCTAAGCCCAACACCGCGCTGCCGTCGGTCACAACCAAACAGAGATTGTGACGCCGAGTGAGCTCATAGCTTTTGCTTATATCCTTTTGAATTTCGAGGCAGGGTTGCGCCACACCCGGCGTATAGGCAAGGGAAAGGTCATCTTTTGTGCCGGCGGGGACACGTGAGACCACCTCAATTTTTCCGCGCCACTGTTCATGAAGCCGAAGGGATTCTTTCGCGTAATCCATTGTATACATACTCCCGTTTCTTAAAGTGATGATTGCAAAATAGGCAGCGTCGCGCCGCCGAAGGGCATCGCGATCACGGTCGCGTGAGGGCCATATCGAGCGAGCGCAGCGTCCAGCGCAGCCTGCGCGGAGGGCTGCGGACGAAGAAAAATGCTGCGCACAAAGTCGTCGTCCATTTCCGAAACCAGATCGATGGAGGCGTATTCCAGAACCATGGCAATCGCGGCCGCTTTGTGACCGCCGAGCTCGAATTCGCGGCCGATTCGCTCCACCATTGCGTGAGCAGTCGGCGCGCCGGTCAACCACTCTTCAAACACCTTGCTCCCCAGGCCCTCTGGGCACGCACCGATGAGAATAATGGTTCCCCCCGGCTTTACGGCGTGCTTGGCGTTATCGAGCGCTTTCTGCGTTTGATATAAGTTGGCGTCCTTGGGCGCTCCTCCCTGGCTGACGATAACAATATCCGCGCGCTGCGCAATGGGCTTGCGATACATTTTGTCAAGATAAGCGCAGCCGTCACGATGGGCCAGCGTCGCGTCCCCGGCGACGGCATAGACAATCTCTTTGTGCTCGTCGAGAACGACATTCAAAATATAATCAATGCCGCAAAGCTTCCCCGCCTCTTCGATGTCGGCGCGAATGGGATTGCCGTCCAGTTTTCCCACGCTGGCATCGTTTGAGGTCATCATGCTGTGGTTGATCTGAATCGCGGCGGGTGTAGAGACGCCGGGCATTATGGCTTTGGCGCCACCCGAATAACCGGCAAAATAATGGAATTCGATATTGCCCAGACAGATCCGAAAATCCGCCTGCGCTACAGCGCGCGTGATATCCACCGGCGTGCCCCGCGAAGTTTCGCCGAGATGGATGCAGTCGCTCGGATCGCTGTCCATGCAGCGAACCTCCCGCCAACAGCGTTCTCCGGCGAGCCGCCGTTTTTCTTCTTTTGTATGTGCGCGGTGAGAGCCAAGAGCAAATACGAGCGTGATGTCGCCGGGCGAAACACCGGCCGCATAGAGCTCGTCGAGTATGTCCGGCAAAATCTCATAACTCGGCAGCGGACGGGAAATATCGCTCGTCACGATCGCCACGGTCTGGCCGGGCTGCACCAGCTCCCGCAGGCGCGGTGCTCCGACCGGGTGGTCGAGCGCCCACTGCACAGCCTCACGGCCAACACGCACATGATTTAGTTCATTGGAGGTCAACACGGAGCAGATTGCGGTCGGGCACATCCACAATCTGATAGCCGGAGCCATACCCAAAGGTCAGTCGCATCGGCATTCGCCTCCATACTTGCGCGCAGCATATCGAAGCGCTTTTACAGCCGGCAGCTCCTCGCCGGAGAGAAACCGAATCAGAGCGCCGCCACCCGTGCACACATAGTTTATTTGTTCCTTAACACCAAACTGCGCGGCGGCGCTTACGCTGTCGCCGCCGCCAACCACCGTGTAGCCCTCTGTTTGTGCGATCGCTTCAAAAATCGTTTTGGTGCCATAGGCGCTCTGCCTGTTTTCAAAAACGCCCATGGGCCCGTTTACGAAAACCGTCCCGGCCCTCAGAATCATGTCGCGATAGCGCTCCGCGGTTTCAGTGCCGATGTCGACCACCTTAACGCCGTCAGGCACCTCGCCAAGGCGGCATTCCCGCCGAGCATCGTTTTCTACAAATCCCAGATCGCAGGGCACCAGGATCTTCCTCTGATATTTTTGATACAGGCTGCGCGCAGTGTCGATAAACCCCTCATAGTTGTTTTCGCGGATAAACTGAAGGCTACCGTCGCCAATCCGCTCTCCTCTCGCGGCCAGAAGAATATTCGCAACAAGGCCGCCGGTCAAGACAGAATCAGCGCTGTTTTGAGAGAGAACGGTTTCCATCATCAGAAAAGCGTCAGAGATTTTTGCACCGCCAAGAACGAAAACACAGGGTCTGGCCGGCTTTTCCATCAGCTCTGAAACAACGCAAAATTCCTTCTCAAACAACCGCCCCATAGCGGAGGGGAGAACCTGCTCAAAGCCGCATAGAGAGGGTTGATCCCGGTGCGCGGCGGCAAAAGCGTCGCACACATAGAGATCCGCCAAGGGTGCAAGCTCTCGAACCAGCTGCGTTTTCGCCTGTTGCTTATGCGTCAGCCTCAGCTTTAACTCGAACAGGGTCTGTTCTTCAGAAACAAAGCGCACATTGTCCAGCAGGAGGATCTCACCTGGCCGAAGTGAGCGGATTTCCGCCCGGGCGGCAGGGCCGCAGACATCGTCTATCCATTTGACCTCTCTATGCAGCAGCGAGCGGAGCACCTCAGCGTGCGGTCTTGTTGATGCGAAGTTCTGATACTCTATATCGCTGCCCTGGTGCGCGAGCAGCACCAGCTTCGCCCCCCGTTCGGAAAGCTCCTGGATCGTCGGCGCGCACGCCTCAATGCGCGATGTGCTTTTCAGCCTGCCGCTTTCAAGGTCGATCGGCTGATTCATATCGACGCGGCACAGCACGGTTTTGCCGTGGACGTCGAATTCGTCTAATGTGCAAATACCAAATCTCATGTAATTCTCCCTATAAAAAGGGAACAAAGCCATTCGCCCTGTTCCCTTGGCCCAGTTTTGTATGCTGTTCAGAGCGCTTCGCTCTTCGGGGAAAACGCGCCGATGCCAAGATAACGATTGGTCGCCGCGGTTCCCTCCTCTCGAGTTCTCTGAAGGCCGGTCGCCGCGCGAATGGCATCGATAGTCTCGGGAATTGTGACGGATTCCTGCGGGATATGAATTGCATACATAATATCGTTGCCGGATTCCACGATCGAATCCTCCCACAGGCCGATCTCATACATGTCGCCGCGGCGGTTTCCGAGATCGCGTGCATATTTGAAGAAGGAGGCGTTCCCCTTGAAGCCCTCTTCCAGCGTCACGACCCGGATACGCGGATGGCGCCGGAAAGCGCCGAGCGCCATCTCTTTTGTGATCTTTTTTCCGTCGCGGGCCGTGGCCAATACAGTGATGATATGTCCATGTGTCACGGGGGTATGGACGAGGATGCCGGTCGCGTTAACGTGCGGCATAATGGTCATCAGATCGACAGCCTGGTGTGACGGCGCTTTCTCCATTTGCAGGGCGTTGGTCAGCCCTCGATGATAGTCGCCGGGGTCGGCGACGCGCCGGATGATGGTGATCGCGACCTTTTCAATGCCGATTTCGCGGTCCAGACAATCCACGGAGCGGATCAGGCCCGTCGTATTGCAGGATGTCAGCTTCAGATAATTTTGTCCTACTCCTTTTTCATAATTA
>CAZKRQ010000076.1:0-3136 GCA_964555125.1 uncultured Oscillospiraceae bacterium | reverse complement strand
GTGAAAGAACACGTCCGCGACTGAGTTCTTTTCACCACCCTGAAAGATTGCCTTTACGCCGTATTTTTCGTAGTAATCCGCTTTGTTTTTTGCTCCGACGCCGCCCGGGGCGGAGTCCAGCATGATATCCACCTGCCCGCACAGATCTGCAAACGAACCGGCGACGGGGATATCCTTCGCCGCAAACGCGTCTTTATCCGCGCCGTCGACAAGATATAAAGGATAGCGAACGCCGTTCGCGCCGAGCATATTTTTTTCACGCAGCGCCTGTAAGGACAGCGTAGGCGCGAGATCGGCGATGCCGACCAGCTCCATATCCTCCTGTAGGGCGACGCCGTCGGCGAGCCTTTGTCCAATGGTGCCGTAGCCTGCGACACCGACCTTGATTTTAGCCATAATATATTTCTCCTATAAAATCTGTTGGGATAGGTTTAGTGCTGTATCAAAGAGAAAGAAAAAACGAATCCACCGCCTTCTTGGCCGCCCGAATACCATCCAGTCCCCTTCCGCTTGCCTCCTCGATGCTGAACCAGCCGCAAAAGCCCGCATCATTTAATTGGCGCAGCAGCGCAGGGATCGGGACGACGCCTTCTCCGATGGCGCAGGGCGAAAAATCCCCAAAGGACAGCATATCGGAAATGTGCACGGTTTCCACCAGATCGATCACCTGCGCGAGCAACTCGGAGGGCGACTGCCCGAAGGCGACCGGGTTGCCGAAATCAAAATTAACGCGAACGCCGCTGCCGCGCAGCCGGCGGCAGATTTCGAGAAAGACGGCCGGGTCATAGCTGAAGTCAAAATGATTCCACGCGCCGGGCTTCGCGTGATTTTCATACACGAGCCGAATATCGAACTGGGATGAAAAGCTCGCCATCTCCGCAAAAATTTCTGCCGTGCGTCGAACCCCTTCTCCTACTGAAATTTCCCTGTGCTGCGGGCCCGGCGTGATGCGCACATAGCGGCAGCCAAGCTCAGAGGCGAGCGCTATATCGCTTTGAAAATAGTATCGCTCGCGCTCGGCCTGTATGGGGTCAGGATGAAGAAAATCGGGATAAGAGGTCATCATGACCATCGGCAATGGAATACTGCGCAGCTTTTGCCTGCACTCTTGCAGATAAGCGGGCGTGCGGCTGCGAAAAAAGAGCGTGCTGACATCGTAGCCGTCAAATCCCATCTCCACGGCGGCCTCGGCCCATTGGGTCCAGTCCATCTGGCCGCCGGTTATCAGGGAAAAAAGGGAAACCGGCAGACAGCTCAAACGATACGAATTCTTTGCCCAGATCATTCGATTGGATACCGCCCAAACTTTTTTGCGGCCTCTACCATCGTCATAAAGTTTTTCGCCGTGATGTCGCCGGAAATGGAGTTGCAGGAGGTGAGGCAGAAGCCGCCGCCCCTCGCGCCTTCGCGAATACATTTCACGGTTGCGTCCACAATCTCCTGCTCGGTTCCATAGGCAAGCACACGGCCGCAATCTACATTGCCCATAAGAAGGATGCGCTCACCGTAAAGCTCCTTCATTTGAGCCATGGACATACCGGCGCCGGGATCAACGCTCTGGAATCCGTCAAATCCCATTTCATTGCAGAACTCGTCCGCAATTTGCATGATGTTGCCATCCGTGTGCTTCACAAAATACATGCCATATCTGTGCCCTAGATCGGACATTTTCCGCATCTGTGGCGCAAGATAGGTCCGAATGGTGTCCGGCGAAAAGAGGAGCCCCTGGTTCCCGGCCCAATCCCCGTGGACAAACAACCCGTGCGCGCCCATACGGCCAAGCTCGTCGATAACCTTTAAAGAGCGCGCGAGCATCGTGTCGCATATCTCCTGCGCCAGCTCCGGGTCGGCCAACATCAATTCAAGAAAGGTGGTGTACCAGCTCATACCAGCCGGATAGACATAGGGAGGGCGCGCCAGAATGAAGCGATGATCGCCCACCTGTTCGAGGCAGTAGCGAACATTGTCAAGTATGGTGGCGTCAAACTGTTCCGTCTCGTTTTTGTAGTACGCGAGGAATCGCTCGATCGCGTCCTCGCCTTCCTCCGTGACGCGGGATGCGATTTCAGAAGTATCGTCGCTGGCCTCGTTATAGGCGAAGCGCCACCACATGCCGCTATCCGGGTCGGTAACCGTCCAGACAGTGTCCGTCTCGAAATGATAGACGCAGCGGTCCTCTTTCCCCGGCACCATTTCGCAGCAGATAAAATCGAGATCACATTTCTCGTGCAGCTCGCAGGTGTCGCGCGCAAAGCGTTCGGCGAATTCGTCCCGCGCTCCTCGCGCACAGAGCCGCGCCTTTTCCAAATGCACGCTGCCGCCCATGCCGGTCAATGCCGGCCGCCCAAGAATCTCTGAAGCAACCTTGGAGTTGATGCAGGGGTCGCCGACCGGCACACAGTCTGTCTCCTTGTGCTGAAATTGCAGTGTCATTCTTTCCTTTGACGTCATAATTTACACCTCCTGTTTGCGTTTGGCCGCCTGTGTCTGTATGATTACAACGCCGAGCAAAATCGCGCCGTTAATGATATTTTGCCACCATGAGCTCAGCGTGCCCTGAAGATTGATAATATTCGAGATCAACCCGATAATCAAAACGCCCGCAAAGCTGCCCGACAGTTTGCCGTATCCGCCGGCCAGACTGGTGCCCCCGATCGCGACCGCCGCGATGGCGTCCATCTGCCACTCGTTGGCGACATAGGGTTGACCGGAGGATAGCCGCGCGGAGAGAAGCACGCCGGCAAATGCGGCGCAAAAGCCGCTAATTACATAGGTTAGGAATTTCACGCGAACGGTGGGCAGGCCCATATAGTTGGCCGCGTCTTCATTGCCGCCCACCGCATAGATACTGCGGCCGAAACGTGTGTAGTGAAGAATCCAGCCCGCGACCAGAAACGCGACAATGAGAAAAATAGCCTGCATGGGGATCCCGAGAGGGCTGCTGTTGACAAAATCGGACAGCGCTTTACCGCGTTCCGTGAAAGAAATCGTGTGCTCGCTGGAAATGATATAGACTATGCCGCGGCAGGCCATCTGTAAAGCGAGGGTGACAATAAAGGGAGCGATTTTAAGCTTTGCGACACAAAACCCGTTTATGGCCCCGATCACGACGCCGACAGCCATCGGCAGAAAAACC
>CAZKRQ010000075.1:0-8397 GCA_964555125.1 uncultured Oscillospiraceae bacterium | reverse complement strand
TATCCCGAAAAGTCCGCCCTTGACTTTTCGGGAAGAGGAGGAGCAAGGGAGCAGGCGATGTTTTCCCAATCAGGGAAAACGGAGCCAAGCGCACTTTGCGACGACGAGCGTCCGCGCGCGCTGCGCCTGTTACTCGAACATTTCAGCGGCGCTGCGGAGCCGCTCGATGATATTGATATGCTGCGGGCAGACCGATTCGCACTGTCCGCAGGCAATGCAATCGCCCGCGGCGCCGCCTCTACTTGTAGAAAACTGATAAAAATTCCGGGCAAATTCCAGATTATCATAAATCAGCTTGTGGTTCAGCGCGGTGAAGATGCCGGGAATATTGATTTTCTGCGGGCAGCCCTTGACGCAATACTGGCACCCGGTGCAGGGCACGCTGGGCAAGGCGGCCAGCGCCGCGCGCGCCGCGCCGATCACCTCCTGCTCGTCGGCCGACAGGGGCCGCAGGGGCGACATGGTGCGCAGGTTGTCCTCCATCTGCTCGACGCTCGACATGCCGCTGAGCACCGCGACCACATTCTCCAGCCCGGCCGCAAACCGCAGCGCCCAGGACGCGGGCGTCGCCTCGGGGTCCGCCTGCCTGAGAAGCGACGCCACGGAGGCGGGCGGATTCGCGAGCAGGCCGCCCTTGACCGGCTCCATAATCACGACCGGCTTGCCGTGCCGCTGCGCGACCTCATAACAGGCGCGGGACTGCACGGAGGGGCTTTCCCAATCGGCGTAATTGATTTGCAGCTGCACAAACTCCATCTCCGGGTGCTTGTCGAGCAGCTCGTCCAGCACCTCCGCTTTGTCGTGGAAGGAAAAGCCGACATGCCTGACCAGCCCCTTTTCCCTGAGCTCGAGCACGTAATCCCAGATGCCGAACCGGTCGAACGCCGCGATGCGGTCGTCGCCGAGATTGTGCAGCAGATAACTGTCGAAATAGCCCGCGCCGGTCCGCGCCAGCGAGGTCGTAAACATGGCCTTCGCCTCCTCGGCGGTCTTCGCGCCGGCCCAGGCGGGCAGCTTGGTCGCAAGCCAGAAGCGCTCGCGCGGGTAACGCGCGACCAGCGCCTTGCCGATCGCCTCCTCCGAGCCCTCATAGCCGTAGGCCGTGTCGAAATAGCGGAACCCCGCCGCGAGGAAGCGGTCGACCATCTCCTTCGTCTGCTCGAGGTCGATCACGCCGTCCTTTTTCGGCAGCCGCATCATGCCGAACCCCAATTTCGGCATCTCTTCAACCCATGTTCCCATATCATTCCCACCTTTCTCTTTTCTTCCGGCGCGCCGGAAAACCTTTCTCCGCGTCTGGCCCCGGCGTTCACGGAAGCAGAGCGTTTTCTCAGGCCGCGCAAAAGCGACACTGCTATTATATCAAATCGCATTTCGGATGAAAAGCCCGGCCCGTGGGACAAAAAGACGCGGCTGTTCCGGCGGCCTGCGCGCACTCCCTGTTGTGACGCGCGGCGTTTTTCTGTATAATAAGTAAAAATCGCGCCTGGAGGTGCGAAGTGTGGAGGGCTGAAATGGAATATCGGAGACTGGGCGGCACAGAGATTTTCGCGAGCGAGATCGGCATGGGCAGCGAGGGCTTTGTCGGGATGCCGCAGGAGGAGGCCGTCGCCCTCATCGACGAGGCGATCGAGGCGGGCGTCAACTATTTTGACCTGTATAACCCGCAGCCGGAGGTGCGCACCAATCTGGGCAGAGGAATCGCCGGCCGCCGGGACAAGGTCTATATCCAGGGCCATATCGGAACGGCGTGGGTCAACGAGCAGTATACCCGCACGCGGGAGCCGGCGCTGGCCAGATCCTCCTTCGAGCAGATGCTCTCCATGCTCGGCACCGATTATATCGACGTCGGCATGATCCACTATATCGACACCGAAGCCGACTTCAAAACGGTTTTTGAAGGAGAGATCATCGAATACGCCAAACAGCTCAAGGCCGCGGGGTGCATTCGACATATCGGCATCAGCTCCCACAACCCCGTTGTCGCGCGCAGGGCGGTGGAGACCGGGCTGGTGGAGGTCGTGCTCTTTGCGATCAACCCCGCCTATGACATGCAGCCCGCCAACGAGGATCTCGAGCTGCTCTGGGCCGACGAGAGCTATGTCGATCCCCTTTGCAATATCGACGAGGACCGCGACGCGTTCCACAAGCTCTGCGCGGCAAAAGGGGTCGGCATCACCGTCATGAAGGCGTTCGGCGGCGGCGACCTGCTCGACGCATCGCTGTCGCCCTTCGGCGTCGCGCTCACCCCGGCGCAGTGCATCCACTACGCGCTGTCGCGGCCCGGCGTCGCGAGCGTCCTCGGCGGCTTCCGCTCCCTTGCGCAGCTGCGCGAGGGCCTGCAATATTGCTCGATGAGCGATGCGCAGCGCGATTTCGCGCTCGCCCTCGCGAATGTGCCGAAACACACCTTCCGCGGCAAATGCATGTATTGCGGGCACTGCGCGCCCTGCACGGTCGGCATCGACGTCGCGTCGGTCAACAAATTTCACGATTTGTGCGCGGCGCAGGGCTTTGTGCCTGAGACGGTGCGCGAGCACTATAAGGCGCTGCCGCACCACGCCGGCGAGTGCGTCGCCTGCGGGCAATGCGAGCAAAACTGCCCCTTCGGCGTCTCTATCATCGAGGGCATGAAAAAAGCCGCCGCCCTGTTCGGCGAATAAATATGCTTCACAGGGCAGGGCCCTGAAAGGGCCGGGATGTCTTCTTTCGTTTGCATTCCGCGCCCTGCCGTCCCATAAACGGGCGATTTCTCTGCCGCTGCGGCTCTCTTTGCCCGCGGCTTGAAGCGAAAGCTTTTTCTCTTAAGTCAAAGTCGATGGTTTCATAACGCGAAGGCCGCTCCATAAAAGAAAAACCGCCGCAGGCTTGGCCTGCGGCGGTTTGTGAAAGCGGCTGACAGAATAGTCGCACAGAAAAACTCCAAGCGCCCCATCACCGCAACAGGTTGGCAGCACCGCGGGGACATCGCGAGCGCGCTTGTACCCAAAGGGCACAGGCAAGCGAGCAGCGCGGGCGCAGCGTGACCTTTTTCGGTAAAGGAGGAGCAGGGGAGCGGAGCGAATGGCATTTTTGCAAAAAATGCCGAAGCAGAGCGGACTTTGCGACGACGCGGGAGCGGATGGCGTCTTTTTTCTGCCGCGACAGAAAAAAAGACGTCGGAGCAAAGCGGACTTTGCGGCTTGCAGCCCTTGCCCTTAAAACCTTTTAAGGAAAAATCCCTGTGTTCCGAAGTAAACTTTGATTTTCGCACCCGCTAAAAGTTGGTAGCGCCGCAGAGGCGTCGCGAGCGCGTTTACAAGCGAGCAGCCGGAGCAAGCGTGACTTTTTGCGGAGAGGAGGAGCAAGGAAGCGGAGCGGATGGCGTCTTTTGTTGCCGCAGGCATATAAATGACGTCGGAGCCAAGCCTTGGAGTCGGACTCCACCGCTCTCACCAGCTGAGCTCCGGGCACGCAATTGTTCAGCGGCTTCACCGCCGAACAGATTTAATTTAGCACGAATTCTCCGATTTGTCCATCACCGTTTTTCGCCGGCTTTTCGCCGGGCGGCCGAGAACCGGCGGCGCTGCGGGATACGCGGGAGATTTTCGCCCGCCGCCGTCAAAATCCGCCCGCCTCCGGCCCCTCTTCGTCGAGATCCTCGGGGAACTCGTAGCTCTCGGGCGAGAGCGCATACTGCGCCGCGAAAGCGCCTGTCATCCGGCCGGAATCGATGACCTGCGCCAGGGAGGCGCCGAAGCCGGGGAAGACCTCGTCGAAGTGATAGCCGTTCGCGACCTCGCCGCACGCGAAGAGATTGGGCACAAAGCCCGCCGAGCTCGAGACCTGGCCGTTGTTGTTTGTCTTCAGCCCGCCCATCGTGCCATAGCTCTTGAGTTTATACACGACCGCGTAATAGGGGCCGTCCTCCAGAGCGTTCAAATACGCGGCGTCCTTGCCGAACTGATCGTCCCGGCGCTGCGCGCACTGGCGGTTATAGCTCTCCACCGTCTGCGCGAGCGCGGGCGCGCCGAGCGCCTGCGCCAACGCCTGTATGCTGTCCGCCTGATAGGCCGCGCCCGACGCGACCCCCGCGCGCAGCGCGGCGGAATCCGCGCTGCCGTCCAAAATCAGATAAGCGCCGTTCGCGCCCGCGCGCTGCACCTCGCCGCCAAGATGGAACGCGTCGGCCGACTCGTCGGCAAACCGCTCCCCGCTCGGGGTCACGAGCAGGCCCGCGCTGCCGTTTGTGCCGCAGGAAAAATCATAGAGCTCCGCGATCAACGACCCCTTGAACAGCTGCGCGCCGACCGTCTGCGCAAGGCGCAGCCCGTCGCCGGTATTGCCCTCGCTCGAATAGGAATAGGCGGGGCGGGCCGAGGTCTTGTTGTAATCCTCGATCATTGTCGCGCTGCGGTCGTAGCCGCCTGTCGCGAGCACCGTCGCGTCGGCCCAGATCGTGACGACATCCCGCTCGGCCGTCACGCCGCGCACGCCGAGAACGTTGCCGTAAAGATCCCGCACCAGCTCGGTGACCTCGAGATTATAGAGGATTTTGACCCCCAGCTCGTCGCACGCGCGAAGCAGCGGCTTGACGATCGCGCCGCCGCTCGCCTCTCCCTTTTCATTGATCGCGATATGCACCCGTCTGGTCGGGTCGCCGCCGCTGCTCAGAAGGGTCTGTGAAAAGCGGACGCCGAGCGATTCGAGAAATTCAATATTGGAGGCCGAGCGCTCCGCGAGGGAGACCAGCTTGTTTTGCCGCACGTTGCCGCCCGCGAACGCAAAGAGATAGCCCGCCATGCTCGCGGGCGAGTCGTTGACCCCGCCGTATTCCTGTAAGGCTGTGTTGGTCGCCATGATATAGCCGTCCGCCCGGGCCGTATTGCCGCCCGCGATGCCGAGCTTTTCAACCACCAGGACCTCCGCGCCGTTCTGCGCGGCGCTCACCGCCGCCGTCAGGCCCGCGCCGCCCGCGCCGACGACCACGACGTCGCACTGATAGTCGATATACTGCGGCTCGTCGCTTCTGGCCCGCTCGGCCTCGGCCCGCATCGCCTCGACGTCAAAGCCGGCGTTTTCCAGCGCGAGCGCCGCGCACTCGAGCGCCGCCGCGCTCGTCTCGGTCGCGCCGCTGAGCACGTCGACCGTCAGATTCTGCTGCTCGTTGACCAAACGCACGACGTTGTCGACCGCAAGGTCTCCGATGCCGTAGCTCTCGTTGTGCCGGTCGGCTGTGAGCGTGAAGCTGCCGTCCCGGTTGCGCTGCGCCGTCATCTCGATCTCCCCGCGGTATCCGTCTACCCGCGCGCGGCCTGCGTCCAGCTTTGCGGCGCCCCCAACGAGCGATGCCGTCAACAACACAAGCGCGCCGGCAATCCATCCCCTCGCCCTGCTTGTCATCCGCTTCCTTCTTTCCGAAAAATGCATTATAATAAGTTTGGCTCTTACTAGTAGTATGCTGGTTTCTGCCCGAACTATTTCAATGGATTTTCAGGCGGTATATCATGAAAAAGAATTCGACCCCAAAAACGGAGCGCGCCCCCCGCGACCCCAGCCCGTTCCTGTATGGGCTGGCCGTCCGCCTCTGCACGCCTTTTTTCAGGCTGTTTTACGGCCTGCATATCGACCGGCGCGGCCTGCGCGGCGTCGAGGGCCCGGTCGTCGTCCTGAGCAACCACCAGGCCAACACCGATTTTATCTTTGTCGCGGCGGCGCTGTACCCGATCCGTCTCAATTTCATGGTTTCGACCTATTTCTTTCACCATTCGCTGCTCGGCCGGCTGCTGCGCGCGATGGGCTGCATCCCCAAGCGGCAATATCTGGCCGACACCGCCTCGGTGCGCATGTGCCTTGCCGCGGCGCGGCGCGGCGGCTCGCTGGGGATCTTTCCCGAGGGTCAGGTGTGCTACACCGGCGAAAACAACCTGATCGACCGCAGCATCGCGAAGCTCTGCAAAAAGCTCGGCCTGACCGTCGTGACCGTCGACATCCGCGGCAATCACCTGACCTATCCCAAATGGGCGCGGGGAAAGAAATACCGCGGCCGGATCGATTGCACCGCCGGCGTGCTCTTCACCCCCGATCAGCTGAAGGAGCTGACCGTCGACGAGATCTACAGGGGGATTCTCGCGCGCATGAGCTATGACGAATACGCGTGGCAGCGTCAAAAACAGGCGGTTTTCCGCCCAAAACGCGACACGGACGGCCTACAAAGTATACTATATCGATGCCCGGTCTGCAAGAGCGACGGGGCGATTGCGCATAAAAACCGCTCTCTTGTCTGCGAACGCTGCGGCTACAGCGTCTCTTTCGGCGACGACTGCCTGCTTCGGCTCGACGCGGGCGACCGGCTTGTCTTCGACAGCCCCGCCGACTGGCACAGATGGGAGTTCGCCGCGGTCGAGCGGGCGCTCGCGGCCGGCGAGACGCTCAGCGCGCCCGCAAGGCTGATGCGCACCGTTGAGGGGAAATTCGGCTATTTCCCCTGCGGACAGGGCGCGCTGCGCGCCGACGCGCGGGGCCTGCATTTTGAAGGGCAATGCGACGGCGCGCCCTTCTCGATCAGCGCCCTCGCCGAGCGGCAGGGCAACGTGACCCACAACGCGAAGCGCCAGGGCATCGACGTCGAGGGGGAGAGCTGCAACTATCTGCTCGTGCCCGAGGATTCCCGCCTGCTCGGCAAGTTTATCTCCTTCTTTGTCGCCGCGCGCAAACAGGTAGAGGCCGCGCGGGAATAATTCCGGCCTGACGGCGAACAGAGCGCAGATACAAGGTCGGGAGCCGCAGCTGTGCTCTTTGCGTTTGATGCGGCCGCTTTGTTTTTTATGGAACCGCCGCCTGTTCCCGCCGTTTTATAAAACGCTTTGCGACGCTTTTTTTCTTCATTTATTAAGCGAACAGGGAACGGTTCACCGCCCGGCCGCGGCGCCGTCGTTCTTCCCGTCCTCCCCGACGAACAGGCCGATCATCTGCATAAGCTGGCCGTCCATCAGCTTCTGCCCCAACAGCTCGCGATAGCGGGCCGTTTTTGTTTTGTCCTCCCGCTTGAGGCGTTGTAGCGCGGCCGCGTTCTCCTCCACGCGCCGCTCGAGAAAATCCAGCAGATCCTCCCACCGGCCGAGCCGGCCGGCCAGCTGCTCCGGCGTCGCGGCCGTATCATATCGCCCGTCGGGCCGCTTTTGGGTCAATCTTTGCACGAAAGCGTTCCCTCCCTCGTCCTGTCAGGAAATATAGGCATTGACGAAATCCATCACGGTCTTTTCATACAGCGCCGGATCGTGAAAATAGGCGACGCCGTGCGCGGCGCCCTCGACGACCAGCATCTTTTTTTGCGCGCCGCACGCGTCGTACAGCGTGCGCATCATCTCAAACGGGACCACGTTGTCGTGGGTGCCGTGGATGAACAGCATCGGCACCCGGCTGCGCGCCAGCGACGGAACGCTGCACGCCTCGCGGAAGCCGTAGCCGCCGACAATGCGGTTCCACCCGCTCGCGATATGGATGAGCAGCTTTTTACAGGGTATCCAGGGCATGTCCCGCTGCATGTGATAGAGAAAGGAGTCGAACGCGTCGGTATAGCCGCAATCCTCTACGGCGCATTTGACGTTGGCGGGCAGATCCGGCTCGCCGACCGTCATCATGGTGGTCGCCGCGCCCATCGAAATGCCGTGCAGCACGATTTGCGTCTGCGGCCCGAGGCGCTTGAGCAGCTCCGCCAACCAACACAGCACATCTCTTCTCTCGATCCACCCCATGCCGATGATCCGCCCCTCGCTCTTTCCGTGCGCGCGCTGGTCGGGCATGAACACGTTCCAGCCGCGGGCGGCGTAAAGTTTGGCGATGAACCCCATCTCCCCCGACACGCAGCGGTGCCCGTGCAGCACGACCGCGAGCCGGTCGGTCTGCTGCGGCGCGCGCAGCAGATGCCCGACAAGGCGCTTCCCGTCCTCGGAGCGGATCTCGATGCGCTCGAGCGGCTGCGTGTTCCACCATCGATTGCCCGGCGCGCTCTCGGTGCGGAACGGGGAGCCTCCCGACGGCGTTATTCCCTCCCCGTCGACCGCGGGGTCATAGTTCCAATCCCGCTTTTCGGCGCGCACAACGGCGGTTTTGTGCAGCACCAGGCTGAGCGCGAGCACCGCGGCGGCCAATACCGCGAGAACGATCCATATCACGATTTGCATCCTGCGAGCCTCCCTCCCGGACTCTTTACGCGGGCCGGTCGCCCGCCGTTTTCTTTTCTGTCCCTTAGTGTATCATATCCGGCGAAAAATCGCCATTGACCCGGCTCATTTTCGACGCCCCGCCGTTCAATTTCTTTTCCGTATCCCTCCATCCCGGCGGGGAGACTGAAATAAAATTCCCCAATGAACACCCGGTTTGCATTCTGCCGTACAATCACAGACTTTCGCTCAG
>CAZKRQ010000074.1:1554-8404 GCA_964555125.1 uncultured Oscillospiraceae bacterium | reverse complement strand
AGGGCTTTTTGCCCGTCTCCAAGAAGAGCCGCCGCGACCACATCGAGGCGCTGCGCGGCGAGCAGCGCACCATGATCTTTTATGAAGCGCCCCACAAGCTCAAAAACACGCTGCGCGACCTCGAGGCGGCCTTCGGCCCGGCGCGCAGCATCACCCTCGCGCGGGAGCTGACCAAGATTCACGAGGAGATCCTGAAAACCACCCTCGGCGAAGCGGTCTGCCTGTATGAGGAGAGGGAGCCCAAGGGCGAATACGTGCTTGTCGTGGCGGGCGCGCCGCCCCGGGAAGAGGAGCCCGCCCTGTCGCTCGAAGAGGCGGCGCGCGCCGTGCATAAGCGGATGAAAACACAGGGGCTTTCACTGAGCGAGGCGAGCAAGGCGATTGCCGCCGAGGCCGGGTTCAAAAAAAGCGAGCTGTACAAAGCGGCGCTCTCCCTCCAGACCCGGCAGGACGGCGCCGTCTGATCCCTGTGCCGTTGCCGCGGCGCTTCCCCCTTTTTCGGCCGGGACGGGCGTCGGGCTCGCCCGCGCTGAAGGGGACGCTTTGCGCAGCCTCGTCATCATAAAACCGCCGCACTGCCGGTGAGAAGAAAAAAGCTTTCGCTTCCGCCGCGGGCAAAGCGAGCCACAATAAAAATTTGCGAGCGGAAAATGCAACGAGCGGCGGGGTCAGTCGTCCATTTTACGGGCAGATTGTGCGCGGAACGCGGACGAAATAAACTTCGGCGCTTAAAAAGGCCCTCCATGGCCCGGCAGAGCCTCCGGCTTTGTGGGGGAAGCTATGTAAAGCCCGCCGCGGCATAAAAACAGCGCCCTTGACCGAGAGGAGATTTTTTATGAAAATCGTCGTGTTTTCCGACACGCACGGCAGCTATGCCGCCTGCGAGTCGATCCGAAGCGACTGCTCCAACGCAGACTGCTATATCCATCTCGGCGACGGCTATGAACAGGCGCGCCGGCTGCGGCGGGAGCACCCGACCCTGCCCCTGCTCGCGGTGAAGGGAAATTGCGATTTTGCCGCAGCGGAAGCGGATTGTAAGCTGACGACCCTCGGCGGCGCGCGCATTCTCTACACACACGGCCACCGCTTTCAGGTCAAACAGGGCCTCGAAGCCCTGCGCGCGGAGGCGGCGCGGCAAAACGCGCAGATCGTGCTCTTTGGTCACACACACCGCCCTTTTCACGAGACGACGGACGGCGTTCTCTATCTCAACCCCGGTTGCGCCGACACCCCGGCGGGATACCGCTATGCCCTCATCGAGTTCGATGAGGACAAGCTGCTGTCTGTGGATTTTCGCTGCGCGCCGTGAGCGCGTGAGGCCGTGAGAAGGGACCTTTCACAGCAGGCGGAGACGGCCGCGCCCTCAAAAAAGCGCAGGACAGGATATCCGCGCCGTGTGTTTTGCCCGTTTTCCTTTCGTGCGGGACAGGGCTGCTTTGCGGGGCTTCCGGCCGCTTTCGTTTTTTATCAATGTGCTTTCGATCGCCCGATGATTTTGCAGGGGATTTCCGCGCGGATTGCAGGCGCAGCGAGCTCTCTCTGCCGGCGATTCGTCCAGAGGGCCTGCGGCGAAACACCGCCTTGCCCAAAACAGGGAATAACCGTCCCTGTGAAACACGCTTTTTTCTGTCAGCGCGAACAATTCGGATCCCGACGCAACATTTCGCTTGCATTCAGGGCTTGAATATTCTATAATATATCTGGCAATCTGTAGGTTTTATCGCTAAAGGAGGAACGGGTATGGATACAGTCAGCGGGATTGCTTCCGCCTCGATGAATGTGAGCGCGATGCAGCTGGAGACCGCCTATAGCACAGCTATACTGAAAAAGTCCATGGACAATATGGAGCAGCAGGCAATGAGCCTGATTGACCAAATGGCGCAGACCGTAACGATCCCGGCCACCAGCCAGGGGCACCTCGATCTGTATATCTGACCCTTTCCCTTGTGGAGAAACGGGCAGAGAGATTCAGAAAACGGAATAAAGAAAAGAGCTTCAAATCGGAAATCGGTTTGAAGCTCTTTTGTCGAATGGCCGGCATACGAAATATAAAGGCTGCGGGCGAACCCGCAAAGGCACGATGAAAATAAAAATACAGCGTGACGGCACAGGCTTTGCGCCGTCACGCTGTGTTTTTTCATCATAAACGCCTCCTGGCCCTGCGGCCAGCGGCCTTTCGCTTTACGCCTCTTCGGTCTCCTCGTGCGGTGTGCGCATCGAGAGAGAGACGCGCTGCGCTTCGGCGTCGACGCCGATCAGGCGCACCTTGACGGTGTCGCCGACCTTGACGACCTCGCCCGGCTCCTTGACCCGGTTGTCGGACAGCTCGCTGATATGCACAAGGCCGTCAATGCCCGGCAAAATGCGGACGAACGCGCCGAATTTTGTGATCGAGACGACGGGTGCGGTGAACTCCGTGCCCATTTCATAGGTTTTCATGAGATTCCACGGATTGTCCTCTTCCTTGCGGTATCCCAGCGAAATCTTCTTGTTTTCGGCGTCGATGTCCTTGACGTATACGTCGACCACATCGCCGACCTTGAGAACGTCGGAGGGCTTGTTGACGCGGCTCCACGAAAGCTCGCTCTTGTGGATCATCCCGTCTACGCCGCCGAGGTCGACGAACGCGCCGTAGGACGTGAGGGATTTGACCGCGCCGGTGTATTTGTTGCCGATCTCGACCGTGTTCCAGAACTGCTCGCGTTTGACGGCGTTTTCCGCCTCGAGAATCGCGCGGATCGAGCCGATCGCGCGGCGGCGCTGCGGCGTCGCCTCAATGATCCGGATATTCTGGTGGGTGTGCAGCAGCTGCTCATACGGCTCGCCGCGGCGCAGCGTGGCCTGCGAGGCGGGGATGAAAACCCGAATGCCCTTCACCATTGCGACGAGGCCCTTGTTGACCACCTCGGAAATATATGCATCAAAGACGGTTCCGTCCTCAACACCCTTGACCAGGTCCTCCATGCCCTTCTCGGAATCCACGCGCTTTTTGGAGAGCGTGACAATGCCCTCGAGATCCTGCACTTTGGTGACGACCAGATTGACCTTCTCGCCGACCTTGACGACCTCCTCCGGCTTGGCGGAGCTGTCGTCGCTGAGCTCGTCGACAGGGATGATGCCCGTGTGCTTGGTGCCAATGTCCACGATCACTTCGTTCGGACGAATTGAGGTGACGACGCCCTCTACGCGCTGGCCGCGTCTGACAGGCTTGAGGGAATCCTCCAGCGCCTGCTCAAAATCAAATTCTTCGTCTTTGATCATTTCGCTCATCTTGATGAGTACCTCCTCGATTAAGTGGGACGGGGTCGAAGCGCCGGCCGTTACCCCGACAGTTCGCGCGCCCGCAAACATTTCCGGCCTGAGCTCCTGCTTTGTCTCGATCAGATAGGTCGTCGCGAAACGGGAGCAGACGTCGCCGAGTTTTCGGGTGTTTGAGCTGCTTTTTCCACCTATGACAACGCACACGTCGTGCGATCTCGCCAATTCCTCGGCCTCCTGCTGGCGTGTGCATGTCGCTCCACATATTGTATCAAAAACCAACAGATTTGTATATATTTTTTTTGCGTACTCTTTGTATTCGTTATATTTGCCTAAATTAAAGGTCGTTTGGGCCACCATGATGCACGGCTTGTTCAATAAATCCCCCTGAGAAACCGCTTGCAGCCCCTCGATTTCTGAGAAAATATGGGCTTTGCCGCGACAGTGGCCGACAATGCCCCTGACCTCCGGGTGATCGGCGTCGCCGCAGATGAGCACCTCGTCGCCCCGCTCGCTGTGCCGGCGGACGATCTCATGGATCTTGGCCACAAACGGGCAGGTCGCGTCGACCAGCTCGATGCCCGCGCGCGCGCACTGCTCGTAAATCTCGAGGCCGACGCCGTGGCTTCGGATGACAAGCGCGGCCCCCGCAGGCGTATCCAACGGCTTGCCGACCGCGCGGCAGCCCTTGCGCGCGAGCGCGTCCACCACCTGCGCGTTGTGAATGATGGGTCCCAGCGTCGCGATTTTTTTCCCCTGCGCGAGCAGCTCCTCGCAGAGGGTAACCGCCCGGTTCACGCCGAAACAGAACCCGGCGGTTTTCGCGAGGGTTATTCGGCTTCCTGTCTGTCCCACTTTGCCCGCATCTCCTCCACGCGACGCCTGAGCTCGCCCGCCATCCGGCGGCACGAGGCGCCCGTCGCTTCCGTAATACCCAGATCCGACGCGCAGAACGGCGCGCCGTACTCGATCACGATCCCCTTGCGAAAACCGACGCCGCGCGGCGCATAGATCAGCGCCGGCACGACCGGCGCGCCCGAAAGCATCGAGATCATGGCCGCCCCGGTTTTGAACGCGCCGAGCGCGCCGGTTTTTGAGCGCGTCCCCTCCGGGAAGATGAGCAGCGGCCCCTCCTCCTCCACGATCTGCACCGCGCGTTTGACCGCGCCGCGGTCGCCGTGGCCCCGGTCGACCGGGAACGCGCCGAGGCGGGAAATCAGCCAGCCGAAAGGCTTGAACCGAAACAGCTCCTTCTTCGCCATCGTATGAAAGGGAAACGGCAGACAGAACGCGTGCAGAATCGGGTCGGTGAGATGGATGTGGTTGCTCGCGATCACCACGCCGCCGCCCGGTATATTTTCCACGCCGCAAGAGCGAAGGCGAAAGAACCAGCGGCCCGGTCTGCTGAGGAGTATTTGCAGCGCTTTGAAGAATTTCATGCTATGCGAGGCGTTCCTTTACGATATTTGTGAGCAGGTCGATGGAGGTTTGCAGCTCGTTGCCGGTCGTGTCCACCAGGACCGCGCCGGGCGCGGGCTTGAGCGGCGAGATCTCGCGGTGAGAGTCGTCGTAATCCCGCTTCTTCAAATCCGCGAGCACCGCCTCATAGTCGGCGCTCACGCCCTTTTTAATCAGCTCCTCATACCGGCGGCGCGCCCGCTCCTCCGCCGAGGCGGTGAGAAAGATCTTGACGTCCGCATGGGGCAGGATCACCGTCGCAATATCCCGGCCGTCCATGACGACGTTGTTGTTGGCGGCGATGTCCCTTTGCAGGTCGAGAAGGAACGCCCGCACCGAGGGCAGCGCCGACACCGCCGAGGCCGCCATGCTGACCGCCTCCGTGCGGATCCTGCTCGTCACGTCCACGTCGCCGACGAACACGCGCTGCTCCATATCCACAAAGCGCAGCTGCACGTCCAGCCCCGCGAGAAGGCCCTGCACGGCCACCTCGTTTTTGACGTCGATGCCGCGCGACAGCACGCAATAGCCGATGGCGCGGTAGAGCGCCCCCGTGTCGACATAGATGAAGCCCAACTCTGCGGCGAGCTTGCGCGCTATGGTGCTTTTTCCCGCCCCGGCGGGCCCGTCGATTGCAACAGCTCTCATTCGTTATCTCCTTCAGCTTCGAGCACATGCGCGCCCGCGGCGCGGCCCGTCGAGAACGCGATGCCGAGGTTAAAGCCCCCGGTATAGCCGTCCGCGTCGAGCACTTCGCCCGCGAAGTGCAGCCGTCGAAGCAATTTACTCTGCATGGTCCTGGGTTCAATTTCCGAAAGGCGCACGCCGCCCGCCGTCACGATCGCCTCTTCGATCGGGCGCGTGCCCGTGACCGGCAGCGCAAATTCCTTCAGCGTCTGCGCCAGCGCCGCGCGCTGCGCCGCCGTGACGGCGTTGACCCTTCTGTGCGGATCGATGCCGCTGCGCGCCACGACGACGGGGATCATCCTGCGGGGCAGCAGCGCGTCCAGCGCGTTTCGGAATTCCCGGTTGCGGTTTTCCGAAAAATCCCGCAACAGACGCCTGTCCAGCGCGGCCCCGTCGAGCGCGGGCTTGAGGTCGACCGACACCGCGAGCCCGCCCCAGTCGGACCCGACCGCCGCCGCGCTCAGCGAGAGCACCAGCGGGCCCGAAACGCCGAAATGGGTGAAGAGCATTTCGCCCTGTTCCTGAAACAGAACCCTTTTGCCCCGCCGCGCGCGCAGCACGACGTTTTTAAGCGACAGGCCCTGCATCGCCGCGCAGTCCTCCCCGGCGCAGACGAGAGGGACAAGCGAAGCGCGCAGCGGCTCGATCGTGTGGCCGAGCTGCCGGGCGATGCTGTAGCCGTCTCCCGTCGAGCCCGTGCGGGGATAAGACAGGCCGCCCGTCGCGACGATCGCCGCGCGGCAGGCGATCCGACGGCCGCCCTCGAGCACGACCCCGGCGACCTGCCCGTCCTCTGCCAAAACCGAAACGGCGCGGCCCGGAATCAATGTGCAGCGCGCGTCCTCGGCGGCGCGAATCAGCGCGTCGGCAATATCCGCCGCCCGGTCGGAGACGGGGAATACCCGCCCGCCCCGCTCTGTCTTCAGCGGCACGCCGAGCGCCTCAAAATATGCCATGATCTCCTGCGGGCCAAACGCGGTGAGCGCGGAATAGAGAAACCGGCCGCCGCTGCGCACCTTTTCCATAAACTGCCCGACGTCGCAATCGTTGACGACGTTGCAGCGGCCCTTGCCGGTGATGAGAATCTTTTTTGCGCAGCGCCCCGAGCGCTCGATCACCGCGACCGAGAGACCGCGCCGCGCCGCTGTCTGCGCGGCGACCAGCCCTGCCGCGCCGCCGCCGATCACGGCGACGTCACAGCGGCATTGTTCCTGTTTTTCTTCCAAAATCCGTCCCTTTCGCGCAGGATCCCGGCGTTTATTTTATAAACTTTGTTTTTATTATAATATACTTGTGCGAAGGTGACAAGCACATTTCGGCGCGGGGAGGGTCCCTGCCGGGATTTTATCGTTTTGTTTTTTTATTTCATTTCGCGGCGGCGTCCCTCTAGACCTGATGGAAGGCCGGACGTTGCGCCGTTGCGCAGGGCTCTTAAATAAGCGCCGCG
>CAZKRQ010000074.1:0-1454 GCA_964555125.1 uncultured Oscillospiraceae bacterium | reverse complement strand
GCGCCGCGCGCCTATTTTTCGGCCGGGCCCAGATAGATCGGGCTGAGCTGCCTGCCCTCGAGCGCGGCGGTGATGGCTTCCGGCAGGAGGCCAAAATCGGCGACCACAGAGCGCGGCTTTTTTTCGGGCGCGTCCTGAGCCATCGGCACGAAGAAATAGTGCTTGCGGTTGAGCAATTCCCCGATATTTTTGGCCGACGCCGACAGCGCGTCGTTGGTCGAGACCGCGAGAACGACCGGGCGCCCGTTGCGCAGATGCGACTTGACCGCCATGGTGACGGGGGTGTCGGTGATGCCGCAGGCGAGCTTGGCGAGGGTATTGCCGGTGCAGGGCGCGACAACCAGGACGTCGCACATGCGCCGTGGGCCGAGCGGCTCGGCGGCCTCGATCGTGTCGATGATTTCGTTGCCGGTCAGCAGCCGTATGCGGGAGCGAAAGCTCTCCGCCGCGCCGAAACGGGTGTCGATACGCGCGGCGTTGAACGACATGACAGGCAATACGGAATATCCGTCGCCCACCAGCCTTTCCATGGCCGCGAGCGCCTTTTCAAACGTGCAAAATGAGCCGCAGAGCGCGAACCCAACTGTTATTCCCCGCATACCCCGAGTCTCCTCTCTGAAAGCATCTGTAAAATCGTGTCCTTGATAATCGCGCCCGCCGTTTTGGGGGCCACCGTGCCGGGCAGGGACAGCGCGCTTTCACAGCGCAAGCCGAGCTGTTCGGCGCTCTGCACATCCACGCCGCCGGGTGCGGACGCGAGATCGAGCACAAAGCAGTCGCGCGGCAACCGTTCGAGCACCGCGCGGGACAGCACCTGCGCCGGGACCGTATTGACGGCGGCGTCGAAGCCGAGCGGCGCGCAGGGGAGGTCCGCGAACAACAGGCCCCGCAGGCCGAGCGCGCGGGCGTGGGCGACGGCCTCGGGCCTGCGCGCGCAGACCGTGACCCGCGCGCCCATCGCCTTGAGAAGCAGGGCCGTCGCCTCGGCCGTGCGCCCAAATCCAAGAACCAGAACACGGCTGCCCGAGACCGTGACGGGCAGTCGCTGCATGAGAAGGTCCGCCGCGCCCTCCGCCGTCGGCACGGCGTTCAGACGCTGCAAATCATCCCGCGAAAAATAGTCGTGGAGCGCGACGCCCCGCTCTGCGGCAAAGTCGCGGACAGGGCGCGGGATGCGGCCCGCAAAAACGACGGCTTCGCGCCGCACGGCGGACAGCACGTCGTATACGTCGTACTTTTCGCGGGTATACGGCGCAAACAGGTTTCCGTCGCCGTTGAGAAGAGGCAGCGGCAAAATCACGCAGTTGCAGTCCGGCAGCGCCTCGTCGAGCGAGCTGCAATACGCCGCGTCAATCAGGCCCGAAAGCGCAAGGCCGACCGCTTTTAACCTGCGCCTTTCCTCAATGAGCTGTTGCGCCAGATCTGCTCACCGGCGGTCGCAGCCTATCACTGCA
>CAZKRQ010000073.1:0-8582 GCA_964555125.1 uncultured Oscillospiraceae bacterium | reverse complement strand
TAGGCGGCTGGCTCGTCTCGCCGCTCTTCCTCGTCTCGACCTCGCTGGGCAGCTTTATGCTCAAGGGCTTTGCGGGCATGGTCATCGGCGGCCTGGGCGACGTCAAGGGCGCGGTGCTCGGCAGCCTGCTGATCGGCGTGATCGAGTCCTTCTCGACCCTCTTCACGACGACCTATAAGGACGCGGTCGTTTTCCTCGTGCTCATTATCGTGCTGATTGTTCGTCCGCAGGGCTTCTTCGGACAGAAAATCTCCGAGAAAGCGTAGGGCAGACACTATGAAAAAGAATTTGAATCCCAATCAACTCATCCTTGCTGGGGTCAGCCTTCTCGCCCTGATTGTGATGTATCTCGTTGTCCCCAACGTCTCGAGCGTGTATCTGCTGACGGTGCTCAACGGCGCGATTATCTTTTATGTCGCCTGCCTCGGCATCACGGTTATGCTCGGCATGGGCGGCATGGTCTCGTTCGCCACCATCTCATTTATGGGCATCGGCGCTTATGCGAGCGCGAATTTATCGCTCAAGCTCGGCGTGCCCACCCTTGTCTCGATGCTCGGCGCGATCGCCGTCTCGATGCTGTTCGCCCTCGTGATCGGCGCGGTTTTGCTGCGGCTGAGCGGCACCTTCTTCACCTTTTCGACCGTCGCCCTGGTGCAGATTTCCTACAGCATCTTCACCAACTGGAAGGCCGTCACCGGCGGGCCGGACGGCATGGGCGGCATCTCTACCTTTGAATTTTTCGGGGTCAAGGCGGTGAAGCCCGCCGAGAACTATATGGTTTTGCTCACGGTGGGCCTGTTGTGCGCGCTGTTTGTGCTGCGGCTCAAAAAGACCAACCTCGGCCGTTCGCTCAGCTCGGTGCGCGACAACGAGATCGCGGCCAAAATCATGGGCGTCAATGTCTACCGCACCAAGCTCGCCGCCTTTGTCATCGCGGCGGCGCTCGCGGGCCTGGCGGGCTCGTTGATGGTGCACAACCACCACTTTGTCGCCGCCACCTCGTTCACCTTCGACCAGTCGACGACCTTTGTCATCATGGCGATGCTCGGCGGCGTGAGCAATCCGTTCGGCGTGTTTTTGGGCACGGTGCTCATCTCGATGCTGCCCGAATGGCTCAAGCCGCTGCAGGAGTATATCCGGCTTGTCTACGGCCTCGGCGTCATGCTGCTGATGGTGTTTATGCCGATGGGCCTGTGGGGGCTGATCACCGGCTGGGTGAAAAAGCTCAAGGAAAAATTCAAGCTCGGCCATAAAACGGTGGTCGGCGGGTCGCAGGCAAAGGAGGGCTGAAGGCATGGAAAAGCTTTTGGAGCTCGGCAAGGTCAACAAGCGGTTCGGCGGCGTCATCACCGCGCTCGACGTGGATATGACGGTGTCGGCCGGGGAGATCCACGGCCTGATCGGGCCGAACGGCGCGGGCAAGACAACGCTGCTCAACCTGATTTCGGGGATTGTTCCCTCCGACAGCGGAACGATCTCGTTTGCCGGCAGGGATATTACCCATATGCCGGCGCATAAACGCGCGCGCCTGGGCATCGCGCGCACCTTTCAGCAGCCCCGCTTCCTTGAGCGCTCCGACATCGAGGAGAACATGCTTCTCTCCAACGATGTCGCGAAGCCGATGAATTTCTTCAAGTCCTTCGTCAGCCGGAAGGACAACGGCTATGTGCGCGAGCTCGACGAGCTCGCCTGCGTCGCCGGCTTCCAATTCAGCCTGGAGGACGATATGAGCAGCCTGACCTATGGGCAGAAAAAGCTGCTCGAGATCATCCGCTCGATGCTGACGCATCCCAAATTGATCCTTGTCGACGAGCCGGCGGCGGGCCTGAACCGCGTCGAGATCGACAACGCGGTCAAGCTGCTCGAAATCGCGGCGCGGGAGCGCGGCATCGGCATTGTGCTCATCGAGCACGCCATGGATATGATTATGAACGTCTGCGACAATATCACGGTTTTGAACTTCGGGCAGGTAATCGCCTGCGGCACCCCGGCGGAGGTCTCCGCCAACGAAGAGGTCATCGCCGCATATCTGGGGAGAGAGAAAAATGCTTAAAATCAAGAATCTTCACGCTTTTTACGGCCCCATTGAAGCGCTCAAGGGCATTGATGTGGAGGTCAACGACAAGAGCATTGTCTGCCTGATCGGCTCGAACGGCGCGGGGAAGACCTCCCTGCTCAAGTCGATTTCCGGCATGATCCACCGCACCGGGCTCATCGAGTTCAACGGGGAAAACATCGCCGAGGCGAAGCCGGCGCATATCGCAAAAAGCGGTATCCTGCATGTGCCGGAGGGCCGCCATGTCTTTCCGGGCCTGACGGTCGAGGAGAACCTCGAGGTCGGGTGCATCAACTGGTGCGGTTTTTTCGGCAAAAGGGACAATAAAGACCGGTTCGATTATGTCTATGCGATGTTCCCGCGCCTTGCCGAGCGCCGCAACCAGCTCTCGTGGAGCCTTTCGGGCGGCGAGCAGCAGATGCTCGCGATCGGCCGCGCGCTGATGGGCAGGCCCAAGGTGCTTCTTCTCGATGAGCCGTCGATGGGCCTTGCGCCGATGGTCATCGAGGAGCTGTTTGAAAAGATCGTCGAGATCAACAACGAGGGAATGCCGATCCTGATGGTCGAGCAGAACGCCCGCATGGCGCTGAGCATCTCGGACTATGCCTATGTCATCAATCAGGGCAGCATTGAGATCGAGGGCACGGCGAAGGACCTCATGTATGACGAAAAGGTCATCAGCGCCTATCTGGGAAAAAAGAACGCCTGAGAGCGGGCCGCGCGCACGCAGCAGGCGGGAGTCGCAATCACGCCGGCCGGTCGAAACCGCTTCGACCGGCCGGCGCTTTTAAATGTGTATGCAGATCCCCGGCAGGCTGCTTCCGGCAAACAAAAAAACGCTTGACATTGACACAATGTCAGGGTTTATGCTGTAAATGGAACCGGTTCCCAACAAAAAATCAAGGAGGGATGTCATGCTCACAATCGGCGATTTTTCCCGCCTGAGCCGCGTCACACCGCGTATGCTGCGCCACTATGACGCGTTGGGGCTGCTCTGCCCGCAGGCGGTGGGGGAAAACGGCTATCGCTATTACCGGCAGGAGCAGCTGGTCGATCTGACAAAGATCCAGTGGCTGAGGGGCTACGGCTTTTCTCTCGGCGAGATCGGCGCGCTGATGGCGCTGGAGGGGGAGCTGGAAAAGAAGAAAGCGGCGATTTCCCAGATTGAGACGGACATCCTCCGCATGGAAGGAAGGACAACGATGGAAAATGAATACCGCGTTATTTTGCTGGAGGACCCGGAACAGAAGGTGTTCTCGCTTCGCAGAACCATTGGGGTGGAGCAGTACCACGACCTCTTCAACGAACTGCGCGCGCAGGCGGCGCGGCGGGGTTTGAAGCAGTCGGGGCCGATCCAGATGCTCTATCACGACCCGGGTTTTAACCCTGTCTGCGCCGATGTTGAGGTGCAGATGGTGGTCGCGCAGGAGGGACCCGACGTCACGGTCAAGCCTGCCTGTACCTGTGCCGCCGTGCAGCACAGCGGCCCTTATGAAAGCCTGCATCAGGCCTATGCGGCGCTCTGCGCCTGGTTGGGCGAACACACCGAATACCGCGTCTGCGGCCCCGCCATGGACCGCTACCTCAACGACCCGCACGATACGCCGCCCGACCGGCTCAAGACGGGCGTGCTGTTCCCGGTGGAGAAAGCAGCCCCCTGACCGGCGCGCTCCGCAGCCGGAACAGACGGGAAAAGGAGAGGCGCTTCCCGGTGAAGCGCCTCTCTTTATAATCTGTTTTCAGGATGGGGTGAAACCTGGGAAAATCCCGAAACGGCGTCGCGCCGGAAAGAGCAAAAATCGCGGTGGGTCAGAATACGGTTGACAGACAGGAAAAATCGGCATATACTAAGAACAGTTTCGGGGCGGGGTGCAATTCCCCACCGGCGGTTACAGTCCGCGAGCGTCGCCGACAGGCGTCGCAGGAATCGGTGAAATTCCGATACCGACGGTGATAGTCCGGAGGAGAGAAACAAGAGTGAGCCGCGCGTTTTCGCGCTGCGCGTCCTTGGCGCCTTGAAACCTCAGGCAAGGGCGCTTTTTTGTTGCCCAAAACGAAGAAAAGAGAGGTTTCAAACAATGAGAAACAACGAGAACATCCAACGCATTTCCCGCCTGGCCATGCTCACGGCGCTTTCCATCGTGCTCGTGGCCCTCATCCAGTTCCCCATCTTCCCGGCCGCGCCGTATCTGAAATACGACCCGGCCGACATCCCGATTCTGATCTCGGCGTTTATGTACGGGCCGTGGTACGGTGTCGCGGTGACGGTGGTCGTCAGCCTGATTCAGGCGTTCGCCATGGCGGGCGACGGCATCATCGGCGCGGCGATGCACATCCTCGCGGCCGGCGTTTTCTGTCTGGTTGCCGGCTATATTTATAAGGCCAGGCGCACGCGCATGGGCGCGGTGATCGGCCTTGTCTGCGGCACGCTCGCGCGCGCGGCCGTCATGGCCGGCTGGAACCTCGTGCTGACGCCGCTGTATACCGGCATGACCGCGGCCGAGATCCTGCCGATGCTCCTCCCGGTCATCATTCCGTTCAACCTGATCGTCGGGAGCATCAATTCCGCCGTCACCTTCCTCACCTATAAGCCGGTCGAAAGGCTGTTCGCGCTGGGAAAGAAAAAAACCGCCGAAGAGCGCGCATAAGGGATTGACAAATTTCGCGCGGCGCGCTATACTGATGCCAGAAAACAGAATAACTTATTGAGAGTGACGGAGGGAACAGGCCCTGTGAAGTCCGGCAACCTGCACATGATGCAAGGTGCTAAATCCTGCGGCAACCGCCGAAAGATAAGCATTGCAAAGAAGCGCTTGGGTTGCCGCCCAGGCGCTTTTCTTTGTTAAATAGATTGTATTTGGAAAGGATGATATGATGAATCAGCAATTTCTCTTTACATCGGAATCCGTGACGGAGGGACACCCCGATAAAGTCTGCGACCGCATCTCGGACAGCGTGCTCGACGCGCTGCTCGCGGAGGATCCAAACGCGCGCGTGGCCTGCGAGACGGTCGTGAAGGATAATTCGGTCGTCCTCGCCGGCGAGATCACGGCGGCGGCGCACCCCGATTATGAGAAGATCGTGCGCGACGCCGTGCGGGACATCGGCTACACGACCGAGGACACGGGCTTTTGCTGCGACACCTGCGACATAAAGCTGATGCTGCGGGAGCAGTCGGCGGATATCGCGCTCGGCGTTGACAAATCGCTCGAGGCGAAAAACGGCAGCGACGACGAGAACGGCGCGGGCGATCAGGGCATGATGTTCGGCTATGCCTGCGACGAGACGCCGGAGCTGATGCCGCTGCCCATCTCGCTTGCCCACAGCCTCACCAAGAAGCTGGCCGAGGTGCGCAAGAGCGGAAAGCTGCCCTATCTGCGGCCCGACGGCAAGGCGCAGGTGACGGTCGCCTATGAGAACGGCAGCCCCAAGCGCATCGACGCGGTCGTCGTCAGCACGCAGCACACCGACGAGGTCGACATGCAGACGCTGCGCCGGGACATCAAGGAGCAGGTGATCCTGCCCACGCTGCCCAAAGACATGCTCGACGAGAACACCAAATATTTCATCAACCCGACGGGCCGCTTTGTGATCGGCGGGCCGGTTGGCGACAGCGGCCTGACCGGGCGCAAGATCATCGTCGACACCTATGGCGGCTATGGCCGTCACGGCGGCGGCGCTTTCTCGGGCAAGGACGCGACCAAGGTCGACCGCAGCGCGGCGTATATGTGCCGCTATATCGCGAAAAACATCGTCGCCGCGGGGCTTGCGCACCGCTGCGAGGTGCAGCTCGCCTATGCCATCGGCGTCGCGAACCCGGTTTCGGTGATGGTCGAGACCTTCGGCACCGAGACGGTGCCGGTCGAGAAGATCACCAAGGCGGTGCAGGAGGTGTTTGACATGCGCCCGGCGGCGATCATCCGCGCGCTCGGCCTGCGCAAGCCGATTTTCGCCCAGCTCGCCGCTTACGGCCATATGGGCCGGACGGATCTCGACGTGCAATGGGAGAAAACCGACCGCAAAGACGCGCTTCTCGCCGCGGTTCGAGGCTAAAATCACAGAAAGCTCTCTTTTCGCATAGGATAGGGCAAACATGCGGAGGGTGAGGTTTTATGAGTGATGTCGGCGTGCTGTTGCTTTGCTGTATTCCCGCGGTGATCGGGATCGTGACGATTTTGTACGCCCTGTTTGAATCGGCTGTGCTGGCGCCCCTGTCCAAGGCCGTGCTGATTTTGCCGGTCGACAGCGAGAAGGAGCCGGTTGGGGAGATGCTTCGGGTGGTGCGGTTCAATTCGAGCGGCTATACAACGCTGGTGCTCGACCGCAGGGGCGTGATCCGCAGGCCGGAAAAGCTGCTGCGCGACGGCCTGTGCGACGATGTCGTCGACGCGGCCCACCTGCGCGACGCGGTAGAGCGGCTTGTGAGCACGGTGTAAAATCTGCAACAACACTGATAAACGCGGCATGGCCGGAGCGATTCCGGCCATGCCGCGCTGCGTTTTCCCGAAACCGCGCGGTTCCTGCGGGAATTCGTCCGATTCGGTAGGGGTTCCAGCCGGATTATGGCGGTTGTGGAGCGGGACAGGGGAAACGGGTCGAAAAAGGCCCTTTATCGGGCGGCGGTATTCTGCTATACTGAGGTCACGGAAACGGGGGCGGGCGCGTTGCAGGAATGGAGCTGTGATCCGTACACAGTCGAGCTGTTTGAAGAAGAGGGAAGCCGGGAGCTCGTATACGCCGTCGTGCAGCGGCAGAGCGCCGCGGAGCTCCGGCGTCTTTTGCGGGGGAGCGGCGTGTCGCTGGCGGCGATCTACGGCGTGGATTGGGACCGCGAGCTGTCGCCGTGGCGCGCGCCGGGGCTCGCCCGAAACGGCGGGGATTTCGCGGGCCGGGGCCCCGCTCTGCTCGACGCGCTCGTCCGGCGGATCGTGCCGCTCGTCGAGGGGCGGCTGGGCTTTGCGCCGTTGTCCCGCGGCATCGCGGGGTATTCGCTCGCGGGGCTGTTTGCGCTGTGGTCCGCCTTCGTCACGGATGCGTTTGACTGCGCTGCCTCGGTCTCCGGCTCTCTGTGGTTTGACGGGGCGCTGGCGTTTTTTCAAAGCCACGAGCCCTACGTGCGCGCCGCATATCTCTCGGTGGGCGACCGGGAGAAGGAGGCGAAGAATCCGCGTCTGGCGGCGGTGGAGGACTGCACCCGCCGGACGGCGGGGCTATTGCGGGAAAAAGGCGTTTCGGTAAGCCTTGAGATAAACCGGGGCGGCCATTTTCAGGACGCCGGGGCCCGGCTTGCGCGCGGAATCAGGGCGCTCGCGCGGCCGGCGGCGCCTGAACCAACATGAAGTCGAACGGGGAAAGAGACATGGAACGGGACGAGAGAAAGATTCTCTATCACTATACGGATTTTCTGGCCGTGGACGGGATGCTGCGCTGCACCCAGCTGCGGGTCAACAATGTTCTGCGCATGAATGATTCGGCGGAGATGCGCCACTTTATGAATCGCCTGTGCAGCGCGATTGTGGAGCAGCTGAAGAGGGACGGCTACGCGCAGCGCGCCGGCAGCGTCCAGGAATTGTTTCGGGAGGAGACGAAAAAGGAGTACTCCGCCTTTGCGGCCTGCTTTTCCTTTCACCGGGACGACGCGGCGCAGTGGGAGCGGTATGGAAACCGGGGACGCGGCGTATGCATCGCGTTTGATCGTGATTATCTGGAGCGTATGGCGAAGGGCGCGCTGTCGCTGCGAAAGGTTTTCTATCAAAACGATATGGACGGGCACCCCATGGTGCGGGTCTTTTGCGAGCTTGTCGAAAACGGCGCGGAATTGACCGGCGAGGACCCGAGAGTCAGGCAGGCCCTGTGCGACGCATGGGCCTGCTCGGTGTCCTTTAAGCACCCCTCCTTCTCCTCGGAGGACGAGATGCGGCTGGTCGTCTCGCCCTTTGAGAAAGCCGGGCTGGACTTAAAGCCCTGCTATCATGTGACCAAGGAGCGGATCAAAAAGTATTATCCGCTCGATTTGCGGGCCATGTGCGCCGAAATCGGGATCGAGCTCGAGGACCTGGTGAGCGAGATCATCATCGGGCCGGATTCCCCCCAATCCATGGCGGTCTTTCAGGATTATCTGCGCGATCACGGCCTGTGCGCCCTCGCCGGGCGGGTGTCGCTGTCCGATTGCCCGCTGCGGGGGCTCGCCACAAGCTGAGAGACCCAGAGCGGGCCCCGAGAAGGAAAAGAGATATTTCGACAAAAGAGGGGCGCCGCGCGCAAAATCCCCCGAACGATGAGGGCTTTCTGCGGCTTTCTACCCCGCTCTGCCCTCCTTTGCGCGGCGGGAGGGCGGGATATTGAAATCGCGCGAAAAAAACCTTATCATGAAAGCGGTGGTGAGATAAGAAAACGAAGTGCCCCTGTGGCCTGCGGAGCAGGGGACATCGCGCAGAAGGCGCAGATGCAAGGCCGAAAGCCGCAGCACTCCTTGGTGGAATGCAAGGCTTGAGAACGCCGCAGCTGCGCTTTTCGCGCCAGATGC
>CAZKRQ010000072.1:0-8592 GCA_964555125.1 uncultured Oscillospiraceae bacterium | reverse complement strand
GTCGTGGAGAATAACCCGCTGAATGCGCTGTGGCGGCGCGGAGACTACGCCCCGCTGACGGTCGGGCAGGCGGTGGAGATCACGGCGGCGCTGCTCGGCGTTTTTGAACAGGCGGGCGTCCGGGTGATCCGAATCGGGCTGCACGCCGACGAGGGCCTGCGCGAGAGCGCGGCGGCGGGGCCGTTCCACCCGGCCTTCGGCGAGCTGTGTCAGGCGCGCCGGCTGCGGGATAAGATCGAGGCGGGCCTGCCGCGCGGCGCGGCAACCTTTACGGTGCGGGTGCATCCCGGCTGGGAGAGCCGGGCGCTCGGGCACAAGCGGGCCAACGCCCTTTATTTCGCGGCGCGCGGCGCGCGCATGGCGGTGCGGGCCGACGCGGCGGTCCCGCCGGGGGAGGTCGCGCTTCAACCGAATCAGCAGACAACAGGCAAGGGAGAAACAGAATTTGCATCTGAAATACCTCGAGATACAGGGCTTTAAGTCGTTCCCCGATAAAACAAGGGTGACCTTTGAAAAGGGCTATACCGGCATTGTCGGGCCGAACGGGAGCGGCAAGAGCAACATCAGCGACGCGATCAAGTGGGTGCTCGGCGAGCAATCGACCAAGCAGCTGCGCGGCGGCAAGATGGAGGACGTCATCTTCGGCGGAACCCAGCTGCGCAAGCCGATGGGCTTCGCGCAGGTGTCGCTGTGCCTCGACAACACGGATAAGCGCATCCCCGACGCGGGCGACGAGATCGTCGTGACGCGGCGGTATTACCGCAGCGGCGACAGCGAATACCTGCTGGGCGGCGCGACGGTGCGGCTGAGAGACGTCCGCGAGACCTTTATGGATACCGGCCTCGGGCGGGACGGCTACTCCATCATCGGGCAGGGGCGCATCGCCGAGATCGTCAGCGCCAAGAGCAACGACCGGCGCGAAATCTTCGAGGAGGCGTCGGGCATCGCCAAATACCGCTTTCGCAAAACCGAGGCCGAGCGCAAGCTGACCGCCGCGGAGGACAACCTCTCCCGCCTGCGCGACATCATCGATGTCTTGCAGGAGCGGCTCGAGCCGCTGCGGGAGCAGAGCGAAAAGGCCCAGCGGTTTCTCGAGCTCTCGGGCGAAAAAAAGAATCTGGAGATCACCCTCTACTGCGACACGATCGACCGCGCGCGGGAAAACCTGCGGTTGCAGGACGATAAGATCGAGATCGCGAAAAAGGACTATGCGCTTGCGCAGCAGCGGATGGAGGAATACGACGCGCTGGTCGAGCGCCTGGGCGACGAAAACCGCGCGCGCAACGTCGAGATCGAGCGGCACAACGAGCAGATTCTCGAGACCAACGACCGCATCGCCGCCGTCGAGCAGCAGGCTGCCGTCGAGCGCAACAATATCGCGCACAGCGAGAGCCAGATCGAGGAGCTGCGCGCGCGGGCGGGCGGCCTGAGCGAGGACGGCAGCGGCCTGAGCGAGGAAATCGGGAGAAGGCAGGCCGAGATCGCAGCGTCGAAGGAGGCGCTGCGGGAGCTCGACGGCCTCATCGAGCAGGCGCAGCAGGAGCTGGCCGCGCTCATTGAGCGGGGCGAGATCAGCGACCGCAACCGCGCCGAGGCCGCCCGCCGGCTGACCGGGCTGCAAGGGGAGCTCACCGATCTGCGGGTCGCGGCGGTCGCGGCGGAGTCGGCCTGCGAAGCCCTCGCGTCGCGCAGCGCCGCGCTCGAGGCGCAGTTGCCGCAGCTGCGCGAGCGGCTGGAGGAAACGCGCGGCGAGCTCGCGGAAAACGAGAAATACTGCGCCGGGCTTCAGAAGGATATGGAGGACTGCGGCAACCGCATCAAGGGTTATACGCTCAAGCTGAACGGCCGCGCCGAAAAGCTCGCGCAGCTGGAGGAGGCGCTCGAAAAAAAGACGGGCGCGGCGAGCGAGCTCGAGCACAAGGCGGCCGCGCTGCGCGATATGGAGAAGTCGCTCGACGGCTATCAATACAGCGTGAAGCGGGTCGTCGAGGCGGGGAATAGCCACCGTCTGCGCGGCATCGTCGGCAGCGTCGCGACGCTGCTCAGCGTGCGCCGCGGCTGCGAACTCGCCATCGAGACGGCGCTCGGCGCGGCCGCGCAGAACGTCGTGGTCGAGGACGAGCGCGCCGCAAAGGACGCCATCGCCTTTCTCAAGGAGACAAAAGCGGGGCGCGCGACCTTTTTGCCGCTCGACACGGTCAGGCCCTCGAGCTTCGACGGCGGCGCGCATCTGTCGGACGGGGGCGTCGTCGGCCTCGCGAGCGGCCTGGTGACCTGCGACAAACGGTATGAGCGGGTCGTCAGCAACCTGCTCGGGCGGATCGTCGTCGCCGAGGACCTCAACGCGGCGTCGGCGCTCGCGCGCAGGCTCAATTTCCGCTATCGCGTCGTGACGCTGGACGGCCAGGTCGTCAACGCGGGCGGCTCGTATACCGGCGGCTTTACCTCGAGGCAGGCGGGCTTTTTCAGCCGCCGCAGCGAGATCGAAACCCTCGAGGCGAAGGCGAAGGAGCTGCGCGAGAGCCTCGCCGCCCAGCGCGGCGAGCGGGAAAAGCTGCTCGCGGAAAAGGCGTCGCTCGAGGCGGAGATCACCGCCATCAACAGCGACCTGACGACCCATCACGAGGATCACATCCGGGCCGAGGCACAGCTCGAGCGCCTGCGCGCCGACAGCGAGAGCTGCGGCGGCGCGCTGCGGGAGATCGAAGAGGAGCTGGCGCGCAACGGCCGGACGCAAGCCGAGAAAAAAGCCCTGATTGAGGACAGCGCCGCCCGGAGCGCCGCGCTCGGCGAGGAAATCGAGCGGGTGCGCGCCGCGCAGGAGGAGGACGGCGCCGACGCGTTTATGCAGCGTCGGGAGGAGCTCTCCGCCCAGCTGTCGAGCCGGCGGATCGCGCGGGTCGAAAAACAAAAGGATATTGAAAATCTGGAATTCGCGCTCGGCGAGTTGCGCCGGCAGCAGAGCGAGGCGGCGGGCATGAGCGCGACGATCGAGTCGAGCATCGCGGCGCTGCGCGCGGCCATTGAGGACCAGCAGGCGGGCATCGCCGAAAAAGAGGCGCAGGCGGAGCAGCTGCGCGCGCAGATCGCCGGGCACCGCGCGGCCATCGAGGCGGCGGTCGCGCAGCGCAACGAGGCCGAGCGGCAGATCACCGCGGTGCGCGCCGACGCGGGCGAGCTCATCCGGCAGAGAGAAAGCCTCTCGCAGGAGGTCGCGCGTCTCGAGGAGCGCAAGGTCGCGCTGCAAAGCGAATTCGACAATACGGGCGCGAAGTTGTGGGAGGAGTATGAGCTGACCCGCAGCGAGGCGGGCGCGTTTTGCGTGCCCTTTGGGTCGATCGGCGAGCTGCGCGCGCAGGTCAACTCGCTGCGCGCGCGCATCCGCGCGCTGGGCAACGTCAACGTCGGGGCGATTGAGGAGTTCAAGGAGGTCAGCGAGCAGCACGGCTTCCTGAACGCGCAGGTGGAGGATGTGGAGAAGTCCAGAGCCGAGCTGCTCAAGCTCATCGCGAGCCTCGAGGGAGAGATGCGGGTCATCTTCACCCGCAGCTTCAACGAGATCAACAGCCATTTCCGCCGCGTCTTTGCCGAGCTGTTCGGCGGCGGCAGCGCGAGCCTTTCGCTGAGCGACGAGAACGATGTGCTCGAGAGCGGCATTGAAATCGACGTGCAGCCGCCCGGCAAGGTTATCAAGAATCTGTCGGCGCTCTCGGGCGGCGAACAGGCGCTGGTCGCGATCGCGATCTATTTCGCGATTCTCGCGGTCAACCCGAGCCCGTTCTGCATTCTCGACGAGATCGACAGCGCGCTCGACGAGGCCAACGTCAACCGGTTCGCGAGCTACATACAGCGGGTCACCGGCCGCACGCAGATGATCGCGATCACCCACCGGCGCGGCACCATGGAGGCCGCCGACGTCCTGTATGGCGTGACCATGCAGGAGGAGGGCGTCTCCAAGCTGCTCAAGCTCGGCGTGGAGGAGGCGCAGCTGGTTATCAGCAAATAGGAGAGGGAACACGATGGGATTTTTTGATAAAATGGTCAGCGGGCTCAAAAAGACCCGCAACAGCATGTTCGGCGGCCTGTTCGGCTACGATCTCGGCGACGACTTTTACGACGAGCTCGAGGAGCGCCTGATTCTGGCGGATGCAGGCGCGGCCACGGCGGGCGAGCTCGTGAAGGCGCTGCGCGGCCGCGTGCGGGAAAAGAAGATCGACAACACAGACGGCGCGCTCGCCGAGCTGAAGGATTTGTGCCGCGAGCAGCTGGAGGCGGAGCGCGAGATGGAGCTGGGCGGCAGCCCCGCCGTCGTCATGCTCATCGGCGTGAACGGCGCGGGCAAGACGACCACGGCGGGCAAGCTCGCGAATTATTTTAAGAAGCAGGGCAGAAGCGTGCTGCTCGCGGCGGCGGATACCTTCCGCGCGGCGGCGGCGGAGCAGCTTGAGATTTGGGCCGCGCGTTCGGGCGTCGAGATCATCCGGGGCGCGAACGACCCCTCGGCGGTCATCTTCGACGCGGTCGCGAGCGCGCGGCGCCGGGGTATTGATATTGTGATCGCGGACACGGCGGGCCGCCTGCACACGAAAAAGAATCTCATGGAGGAGCTCGCGAAGATGTACCGCACCATCCGCAAGGCGTCGCCCGAGGCGAGTATCGAGACGCTGCTGGTGCTCGACGCGGTCACGGGGCAAAACGCGATCAATCAGGCGCGCGAGTTCTCGGGCAGCACGGGGGTGACCGGCATCGTGCTCACCAAGCTCGACGGCACGGCCAAGGGGGGCGCGGTGATCTCGATCAAGGAGAAAATGGGCATCCCGGTTCGTTTTATAGGTGTGGGCGAGGGAATAGAGGATCTCGATCTGTTCCGCGCCGAAGAGTTTTGCGAGGCGCTGTTTGCGCGCCGGGAGGAGCAGGAATGAAGCCGGTCACCTTTGTCGCCGCAACCAATAATCCCGGAAAGCTGGCCGAGATCCGCGAGATCCTCGAGAGCGCCGGCTGCGGCTGCGTCTCGCTGCGCGAGGCGGGCGTCGAATGCGAGGTCGAGGAGACGGGGAAGACCTTTGCCGCCAACGCGGCGCTCAAGGCCCGCGCCGTCTACGCGGCCTGCGGGCGGCCGACCCTCGCGGACGACAGCGGCCTGTGCGTCGACGCGCTGGGCGGCGAGCCCGGCGTGCGCACGGCGCGGTATGCCGGCGAACCTCAGGACAGCGAGAGAAATATCGACAAGCTGCTCGCCGCTCTCGAGGGCGTGCAGGTGGAGGACCGCTCTGCGCGGTTTGTCTCGGCGGTTTGCGCGGTTTTGCCCGGCGGCGAAACGGTGACGGCGACCGGCGTGGTGGAGGGCTTTATCGGCAGCGAGCGCATCGGCGAGGGCGGCTTCGGCTACGACCCGATCTTTCGCCTGCCCAACGGCATCGGCCTCGCCGAGCTGACCGACGAACAGAAGAACCGGCTCAGCCACCGCAGCCGGGCGATCCGCAAGCTGGCGTTTAAGCTGCGGGGCGTGAAGAAACTGAGGAGAACAGGACGATGACAGGCAAACAGCGCGCAGAACTGCGCAGATATGCAAACGGGCTCGACACCATCTTTCAGGTCGGCAAGGACGGCATCGACGGCAATCTCGTCGAGGGCGTGCGCCTGGCGCTCGAGGCGCGCGAGCTCATCAAGCTGCGGGTGCAGGACGCGAGCCTCTATACCGCGAAGGAGGCCGCCGCGGAGCTCGCCGAAAGGCTGGGCGCGCAGGTGGTGCAGGTCATCGGCAGCCGGTTTGTGCTGTATAAGCGCAACCCCAAAATCGACAAATACGGCATCTGACCATGCGCAAAATTCTGGTTTACGGCGGCAGCTTTAACCCGCCCCATCTCGGGCACGAAAAGCTGCTGCGCGCGGCGATCGATTTTGTGAAGCCCGCGCTGACTCTGGTGGTGCCGTCCGCTGTTTCGCCGCACAAAAGCGCGGCGGCGACGCCGCTGGGCGTGCGCGCGGAGCTCTGCCGCACCTTTCTCGGCTGCGGCGAAACGGTGCGCGTCAGCGAAATCGAGCGCGCCGGCAGGCACGACAAGAGCTATACCCTCAAAACGCTGCGCCGCCTGCGTAAAATCTACACAGACGCCGAGTTTTATCTGCTCATCGGCTCGGACATGCTGCTCAGCTTTGAGCAGTGGCACCGCTACCGGCGCATTCTGACGATGGTCGCGCTTGTCGCGGCCTCGCGCGAGGGGGACGACCGCGCGGCGCTGGAGGCGATGAAGCGGAGGCTCGAGCGCCGGGGAGGGCGGGTGCTGCTCATGGAGTATGAGCCGCTGCCTCTGAGCTCGACCGAGGTGCGCGAGAAGCGCGCGCGCGGCGAGGCGGTCGAGACGCTGGTCAGCCCCTATGTGGCGGCGGCGATGGAAAAGTACGGTCTTTATCAATCCAATCGGGAGAACAGAAAATGACATCGGAAGAAGCGAGAAAACTGGCGCGCGCGTCCCAGTCGGACGAGCGGTTTTACCACACGGAATGCGTCGCGAGGGCCGCGCAGGCGCTCGCCGTTCGTTACGGCGGCGACATCGAGCGCGCCGGCGTCGCCGCGCTGCTGCACGACATCCTGAAAGAGCGCGAAAAAGCCGATTTATTGCAAATGCTTCGGGGCTCTGATATAATTGACTACACAGAAGTCGAACCCTGCCCGGCGCTCTACCATTCCTTCGCGGGCGGCATCTATGTGCACGACGCGCTGGGGCTGGATATGGAAATCGCCGACGCCGTGCGGTATCACACGGCCGGGCGGGTCGGTATGACGCTGCTGGACAAGATCGTTTTTCTCGCCGACTATATCTCGGACGACCGGGATTTTCGCGGCGTCGACGAGGTGCGCGCGATGGCGCAGCAGTCTCTGGACGAGGCGGTTCTCACCGCGCTGCGAAACGGCCTGATTCATCTTTTCAAAAAATATCGGTATGTTTACCCGCCGGCGGTGCGGGCATACAATGATCTGGCGAGCCACAGGGAGAACTGAAATATGGCGAAAAAGAAAAAAGACGAGATAAACCCCGCGACAGCTGCTGCGGCCGAGGCCGCGGCGCAGACGCGCCCCGAAGAATCCGCGCCCGCTTTGCCGGACGGGGAGAAAAAAGAAAGTGACGGCGCGGCGAAGAACAAAAAGCCGAAGAACAAAAAGGCGCGCCTTCTGGTGGCGCTGATCGTCGTGGTTTTGATCGCCGCGACGGTGCTGACGGTGCTCAATCTGCGCCTGTTCAGCGACGGAACGGTGATCGACGACGATTGGAAGACGCCGAGCTATCTGAGAAGCAAGACGATGAACATCCTTGTGTGCGGCGTCGCGTTCGCGACCGACGACGAGGAGCATCAGGATATGCTCACCGACGTCATCATGGTCGTCAATTTCGACATGGAGGCGAACAGGGCCACCATCCTGCAAATCCCCCGCGACACTTATGTGGGCGAGGATGTCGTGTATACAGGCAAGATCAACGCGCTCTACAGCTGGGGCAATCTTGAGGAGGATTATTGGGACGATATTCCCGAGGGTACGTCGTTTGGCAAGCTGCCCGAGCCGCAGACGCAGGGCGACGTCACCGCGCTGATTGAGACGATCAACAATCAGTTTAAGCTGCCCATCGACCATTATGTCACCATCTCGATGGAGGGCTTCCGCAAGGTGGTGGACATTATCGGCGGCGTGGACATCACGCTGGACGAGGAGCTGGTGATGGAGCTGGCGGAGCCGATCGAGGACGAAAACGGCGAGCCGGTCACCACCGTCGTGTTCCCGGCGGGCACGACGAATCTGAACGGCACGATGGCCGACCTGCTCGTGCGCCATCGGTTCAGCTATTCGCAGCAGGACATCCAGCGCGTGCAGGTGCAGCGCTATTTCCTCGCGGCGCTGATGAATAAGGCGACGTCGTTGTCGACCAGCGAGCTGGTCAGCCTCGCGAACGCGATTTATCCCTATCTTGAGACGGATTTTTCAATCCAGGAGCTGCTCTCCCTCGCGATGGAGGCGAAGGAGCTCTCGGGCGATTCGGTGACGGCGGTGCGCATCCCGATCGAGTATGTGCCCCGCTATGGCAAGTTCGGCCTCGACGTGCTGTCGGTGCACCGCGCGGATCTCGCCGATCTGCTCAATGAATATATGCGGCCCTACAGCGATCCCGTGCCCGAGACCGAGCTCGAGGTGGTCGAGATACAGAACAAGGACGATTCTCTCAACGATAACGGAACAAGCCTCGACGAATACGGCGCGTGAGACGCCCGAAAAGGAGACGCAGCATGACATCGCTTGAAATCGCGAAAAAAGCCGCCCAGGCGCTCGACAGCAAAAAGGGAAAAGAGATCAAGATCATAAAAATCGACGACCTGACGGTCATCGCGGACTATTTTGTCATCGCCACGGGCACGAGCACGACCCAGGTCAAGGCGCTCGCGAACGAGGTAGACTTTGCGCTGGGCCAGCAGGGGGTGAAGCCCCTGCGCACCGAGGGCTATGACTCGGGCGGCTGGGTGCTGATGGATTTTAACACCGTGATCGTGCATGTTTTTCAGCCCTCGACCCGAGAGTTTTATTCGCTGGAAAAGCTGTGG
>CAZKRQ010000071.1:0-8606 GCA_964555125.1 uncultured Oscillospiraceae bacterium | reverse complement strand
CTTTTACCTGAAACCCGTGGCTTTTGTTTTTGCTCGAACGGATGAGGAACACAACGCGTCAAAGGGCCGCGTCTTGAAATTCGCTCCTCTGCCTGCGGAGAAGGAGGACGAAATAAACGCCGCAAAGAAGAATCTGCACCACGGTCGATATGGGGATGGCGAGACCGATGCGGAAGAGGGAGACGGGGAGCCGCCTGCTCATCAGCCAGGAAACCGGCAGACGAATGCCGAGCGCGCCGACGAGACCCTGCACCATGACAAACGCGGTGGAGCCGCAGCCGTTAAAGTAGCCCATAAAGCAGAACAGGAAGGAGGTCAGGATGCAGTCGATCGCGTAGGCCTTCAGGTAATCGGCGGCCGCCAGAATCACGTCGGCGTCCCGGGCGAAGAGCCCCGCCAGGATCTCGCCGTGGAAAAAGGTGAAATACCACATGAAAATGCCCACGACCAGCGCGGAGGCAACGCCGCACAGCAGCGCCTTTCTCGCCCGCGCGGGCTTTTGCGCGCCGATATTCTGCGCGACGAAGGCGGACATCGACTGCATATAGGCGGACGGGACCAGCATCAGGAAGCCGCACAGCTTTTCCGCGACGCCGACGCCCGCCGAAACGATCAGGCCCAGCCCGTTCATGATCGCCAGAATGGCGAGAAAGGAGACGCTCGTCAGCAGATCCTGTAGGGCAATCGGGACGCCGAGGCGGAAAATCTCCCGGATATAGGCGCGCCGGGGGCGGAGCGACTGCTTTGAAAAGGCAAAGGGCAGCGCGCGCTTTCGGATAATCAGCAGGGAGAGCAGGACGCTGGCCGCCTGCGCGAAGACGGTGGCGATCGCGGCACCGGCCGTGCCCAGATGAAAAACGCCCACCAGCAACAGGTCGCCCGCGATATTCAGCGCGCAGGCAATGGCCACCGTCACCAGCGGCATTTTGGAGTCCCCGATCCCGCGGAAGACGCTGCCGACCAAATTATAGGCGATGATAAAGACGGCGCCGGCGGAGCAGATTCGGATGTAGGAAACCGTTTGCGCGAAGGCCTCCTGCGGGGCGCGCATCGCCCGCGCCATGGGGGAGGCGCACAGCACGGCCACGACGGTGACGGCCGCCGCGATCACACCGAAAAGCCAGATGCCGCTGCCGATGATTTCTCCCGCCTTGTCCCGGTGGTTCGCGCCGATCTCCTTGCCGACGAACACGGTCAGCCCCATCGCGAGCCCGGTGACGGCCAGCGTGATCGTCTGCATGATCTGGCTGCCGGTGGAGACTGCGGAGACATCCGCGGCGGCCCCGAACTGGCCGACCACCAGCAGGTCGACAGCGCCGTACATCGTCTGCAAAAACAGCGCCAGCAGAACCGGCAGCGCAAACCGGATAAGCGGCGAAAAGATTTTCCCTTCGGTGAAATTCTGTGTCTGTTTCATGAAATGGCTTCTCCTGAGAAAATGTAAAGCAGTGCGGGGCCGCTGCGGGCCGCCGCACACAAAAATGCCGGACAAGAGAACCGGGCGCAGCGATCCACTTATCCGGCAGACGCCGTTTACGACGGCGTTTGCCCTCCGAAAGACCGCTGGGCGCGACATCTTATCCGGCGCTGTAAGTACGGTTACAATGCCCTCCGATGAACAATTGAGTATTTTAGCACCCTTGAAGGAAAAATGCAAGTTTTGGCGCGCGGGCCTGAACAAGCGTGTGTTTTGTCGCTCTGGTGGTTTGCTTCCTGCGCGGCCGGAATTCATAGATTCTGCCGGAAACCGAACAGTTCGCCGGGACGCATTGGGCTTTGAAAGGCCCCGCAAACGGGAGCGTTCCCCATGAGCGCGTGAAGAGTCCTCCTTTCATGCCGGTCTTATCCGAACCTGCAATCGCGCGGGGAGCCGTGCGGCGGCGTTTTGGGTGAAAACGGCAGTCCGGCGCAGTTGCGTGCGGCGGCCCTTTTATGGTATAATTCCTACTCAGAGCCGGGCGCGGTGTTTCGCATAGGCCGCACGGCCGGCTCTGAGCCCGACCTGAGATTGAGATGACGAACGGAGGGTACAGGATGGCTTCCAAGATCAATATAAGACCAAAAAACGCGATGGCGCTGCCTCTCGTCGCAATGCGGGGCGTCGTTGTTTACCCCGAGACGGTCAACCACTTTGACGTGGGGCGCAGAAAATCCGTGCTCGCGATCGAGCAGGCGCTCAAAACGGATACGCCGGTTTTCCTGGTGACCCAAAGGGACTCGACGGTGAACGACCCGGAAAAGGCCGATCTGTTTCAATACGGCGTGGTCGCGCAGGTACAGCAGGTGCTGCGGCTGACAGAGAATTTTATCAAGGTGCTCGTGCGCTGCGAGGGCCGCGCGCGGCTCATCGATGTGCAGGAGGCGGACGGCTATTGCGTTGCGCAGGTCATCAAGGCGCCGGTCCGCCGCCTCAAGGAGGCGGACCAGAACGCCTCGGACGCGCTGATGCGCGCCGTGCGCGAGCAGCTGGACAGCTATATCGAGCATTTTCCGAAGATGGCGTCGGACATTGTCGCCAACGCCTACAGCACCGACGACCCCGCTGTGTTTGTGGAATATATCGCGTATAATCTGCCGATCGACTTTAAGGACAAACAGGCGATTCTCGACCGCTCGAGCGTGCTCGACCGGCTCAAGCTGATTCTGGAGATCCTTGTTCGGGAAAACAATGTGCTCAGCATCGAGCATGACATAAACGAAAAGGTGCAGGAGTCGATCGACCAGAACCAGCGCGAATATTACCTGCGCGAGCAGCTGCGCGTGCTCTCGACCGAGCTGGGGGACACCGCCGACACGGTGACCGAGGCGGACGACTATCGCAAAAAGATCGCGGCGCTGCCCCTTGAGCCGGAGTATCTGCGCAAGCTTGAAAAAGAGGTCGACCGTCTGGTGCAGACGCCGGGCAACTCGCAGGAGGCCGCCGTCATCCGCACCTATCTCGACACCGTGACGGGCCTGCCGTGGACCGTCTTTTCGTCCGACAATTTCAACCTGAACCGCGCGCAGAAGATTCTCAACCGCGATCATTACGGGCTGGAAAAGGTCAAGGAGCGCATTCTCGAATATCTCGCAGTGCGCAGCCTGACGGACAATATCGGAAGCCAGATCCTCTGCTTTGTCGGGCCCCCGGGCGTCGGCAAGACCTCGATCGCGCGCTCGATCGCCGAGAGCATGGGGCGCAAATTTGTGCGCATGTCGCTGGGCGGCATCAAGGATGAGAGCGAGATCCGCGGACACCGCCGCACCTATGTCGGCGCGATGCCGGGGCGGGTGATCAGCGCCATCGACCAGGCGGGTACCTCCAACCCGCTCATCCTGCTCGACGAGGTCGACAAGCTCGGCAACGACTACCGGGGCGACCCGGCCTCGGCGCTGCTCGAGGTGCTCGACCCGGAGCAGAACGCGACCTTCCGCGATCTCTTCCTCGATCTGCCCTATAACCTGAGCAAGGTCATGTTCATCACGACGGCGAACGATCTGTCGACCATTCCCGCGCCGCTGCGCGACCGCATGGACATCATCGAGCTGCCCAGCTATACCCGCGAGGAGAAGTTTAAGATCGCAAAGCTGCACCTGATCAAAAAGCAGCTCGCGGCGCACGGCGTGACGCGCGAGCAGTTCGGCATCACCGACCGCGCCCTGTATGAGGTGATCGACAATTATACGCGCGAGGCGGGGGTGCGCGGCCTTGAGCGGCGCATCGCGACCCTGATGCGCAAGACGGCCAAAGCGATCGTCTCCGAAGAGGAGACGAGTGTGCGGGTGACCAACGCGAAGCTCGAGGAGCTGCTCGGCCCCGCGCCCAATCGCGGAAGCATCGCGTCGCACGGGTCGGAAATCGGCGTGGTGAACGGGCTGGCGTGGACGTCGGTCGGCGGGGAGGTCATGCCGATCGAGACCATCGCGGTCAAGGGCAGCGGCAAGCTCGAGATCACGGGCAGCCTGGGCGACGTCATGAAGGAGTCGGCGCGGCTCGCCCTGAGCTATGTGCGCACGCTGCCCGGCTACTATCACATCCCCGAGGAGTTGGCGACGGCCTACGACATCCATATCCACGCCCCGGAGGGCGCCGTGCCGAAGGACGGACCCTCGGCGGGCGTGACGTTGACGGTGTCGCTGGTGTCGGCGCTGTGCGGCATCCCCGTGCGGCAGGGCATCGCGATGACGGGCGAGATCACCCTGCGGGGCCGGGTGATCCCCATTGGCGGCCTGCGGGAAAAGCTGATCGCGGCCTATAAGGAAAGGCTGTACACCGTGATTATCCCGAAGGAGAATGTGAGCGATCTCGCCGAAATCAGCGAGGAGGTCAAGGGCAAGCTCAACATCCTGCCCGTCGACAATGTCGAGAGCGTGCTCAAGATCGCGCTCGACTTTCCCAAAGGGCGCGCAAAGGCCAAGGCGGCGCGCCTGCCCGAACGGCAGGAAAACCCGGAGCCCGTGACGATCTGAGGCCGGTATTTTATGAATTTTAACAAAGCGGCCTTTCTTCGCGCATATGGATATAAAGACGAGCTGCCCGAAAGCGTTTGCGCCGAGCTCGTATTTTGCGGGCGTTCCAATGTGGGGAAGTCCACCCTCATCAACAAGCTGTGCGGGCGAAGGAGCCTGGCGAGGGTGAGCGCGACGCCCGGCAAAACGACGACGATCAATTTTTTCTCTCTCGACGCGCAGACAATGCTCGTCGATCTGCCCGGCTATGGCTATGCCCGCCGGCCGCAGGAGGAAAAGCGCCGCTGGGCCGCCCTGATGGAGCACTATTTTCGATCGGGACGCGACCTGCGGCTGGTGCTGCTGCTGCTCGACAGCCGGCATAAGCCGTCGCAGGAGGATTTCGAGATGCTCGATTTTCTCCGGCAGACCGGCAGCCGTTTTCTGGTTGTGCTCACAAAGACGGATAAGCTCAATAAAACGCAATATCGCGAAAATCTCGCGGCCTTCGACGCATGGCTTGCGCCCTACGCGCCGCTCGGCGTCGAGCCGTTTACCGCCAACGGAAACGAGGCCGCAGAGCGGTTGCGCGCGTCGATTGCGCGACAGATGGGGGAGGAAGCATCATGCTGAATACCGAGTGTCTTGGGGTCAACACAGACGGACATCTCACGATCGAGGGGGCGGACGCCGTCGCGCTCGCGGAGCGATACGGCACGCCGCTGTATGTGCTCAGCGAGACCCAGATCCGCGGCGCCATGCGGGATTTTCGCGGCGCCATGCGGGACTGCTACGGAGACGACAGCCTTGTGATCTATGCGAGCAAGGCGCTCAACTGCAAGGAACTCTGCCGCCTCGCGAACGAGGAGGGGCTCGGGCTCGATGTGGTGTCGGGCGGGGAGCTCTACACCGCGGTATCGGTCGACTTTCCGCGCGAGCGGATCTATTTTCACGGCAACAACAAGACGCAGGCCGAGCTTCAATTTGCGCTTGAGAGCCGCGTCGGCACGATTGTTGTCGACAACAGCACAGAGCTTGAGCTGCTCAACGCGCTCGCCAAAAGCGCCGGCGTGACGCAGGAGATCATGCTGCGCATCAAGCCGGGCGTCGAGGCGCACACCCATCAGTATGTCATGACGGGCAGCATCGACAGCAAGTTCGGCTTCGCGCTTGAAAACGACGAGGCGTGCCGCGCCGTCGAATTCGCGCTGGCCTGCAAAAACCTGCGGCTGCGCGGCCTGCATTGCCATATCGGCTCGCAGATCTTTGAGGTCGAGCCGTTCTGCGAGGCGGCGCGCATTCTGATGCGCTTTATCCGGCAGATAAAGGATCGGTTCGGCGCCGCTGTCGACAAGCTCAACCTCGGCGGCGGGTTCGGCATTCGGTATGTCGCCCAAAACGACCCGCGCCGACCGGAGGAATTTCTGCGGCGAGTTTCCGCCGCCGTCAACGAGGAGGCGGCGGCGCTCGGCGTGCGGCGGCCGACGATGCTCATCGAGCCGGGCCGGGCCATCGTCGCGCCGGCGGGCGTCACCTTATATACGGTCGGCGCGGTCAAGGATATACCGGGTGTGCGCACCTATGTCTCGGTCGACGGCGGTATGCCCGACAATCCGCGCTATGCGCTTTACGGCTCGGAATACACCGCGTTGCTGGCCAACAAGGCGGACCGGCCCGCCGATATGAAGGTGACCATCGCGGGCAAGTGCTGTGAAAGCGGCGATCTGTTGCAGGAAAACACCTTTATCCAGCGCGCCGCGCCCGGCGATATTCTCGCGGTGCTCGCGACCGGCGCCTATAACTACTCGATGTCCTCCAATTACAACCGCATCCCGCGGCCCGAGATGGTGATGGTGCGCGGCGGCGAGGCGCGCACCATCATCCGCCGGGAGACCTATGCGGATCTTGTGCGAAACGACGTCTGAGCCGGCGAAGCGCGGGCGCGGCGGCCCGGCCCTGACGGCGAAAAACCTGCTTATGAAATGAACCCGGCCCTGTCAGGCGCGCCGTCATGTGGCGGCGCGTGCTGCTTTACTTTTTTGCTTTTCTATGTTAAACTGTAAAAGCTATATCGCGACAATAAACGGAGGACGTAAAACGTGAACGAGAAGCTTCGTTCCACAGCGTTGGACAACCTTTTTGAGGCGGTGCTCGCGCTGGATACGGTGGATGAGTGCTACGCCTTTTTTGACGACCTGTGCACGGTCAATGAGCTCAAGTCGATTTCCCAGCGCTATCATGTCGCCAACCTGCTTTTGCAAAATAAGGTTTATAACGAGATCGTGAAGGAGACCGGCGCGTCGACCGCGACGATCAGCCGCGTGAATCGCTCGCTGAGTTTTGGCAGCGACGGCTATAAGACGGTGCTCAAAAAGCTCGGCAAGCTGTGAGCGGCTATGCGGCGCTGGCGCCGGTCTATGATTCTATGACCCGCAACGTCGACTATGCGCGCCGGTGCGGGTGGATCGATGAAAAGCTGCGGGCGAATGGAAGAAAGGGAATCGTGCTGGATGCCGGCTGCGGCACCGGCACGCTTGCTTTGTTGCTTGCAAAAAAGGGGTATGACATGGTCGGCGTAGACCGTTCGCCGGAAATGCTCGCCGAGGCATACGCCAAGAGCGCGCGGAAGGGGGCCGACGTGCGTTGGCTGTGTCAGGAGCTGCGCGAGCTCGACCTTTACGGCACCGTGAACGCGGTGATCTGTATGCAGGATACGGTCAATCATCTGCCGCCCGGCGATCTCGAGGCGGCGTTTGCGCGCTTTTCGCTGTTCACCGAGCCGGGGGGCCTGCTGCTTTTCGATCACAACACCGAGCACAAGCACCGCGACCTGCTCGCAATTAACTGCTTTGTGATCGAAAGCGCGCAGGGCGTGTGCGTGTGGCAAAACCGATATGACGCGGCCGCGCGGCGGGTGCGCCTGACGGTCGACGTGTTCCGGCGGGAGGGGAAGCTATATAGCCGCGCGACCGACCGCTTCAGCGAGTATACGTATACGGACGAGGAATTGGACGCGGTATTGCTTCGCTGCGGCTACGAGCTTGTCGGCCGCGAGGACGGGGAGGATTTCGGCCCGGTGCGCGCGGATTCCGAGCGGATTCTGGTTTGTGCGAGGAAAAAGCTGTGAACAATCTGGTGAGAGTCATATCACAAAACGGCGGCGTGTTTGTCTGCGCGGTGGACGCGACCGAGGCGGTGCGCGAGATGGAACGTCTGCACCGTACCTCCGCGACGGCGTCGGCCGCGTTGGGGCGCGCATTGTCGGGGGCGGCGCTTATGGGCTGCCTGCTTAAAGGCGAGGAGGACAGCGTCACGCTGCGCTTCAAGGGAGGCGGACCGGCCGGCACGGTGACGGCGATCTGCGATGCGCGCGGGAATCTGCGCGGCAGCATTGATTTTCCGCTCGCCGATCTGCCGCTGAACCCGGCGAACGGGAAGCTCAATGTGGGCGCGCTGGTCGGCGCGCAGGGCACGCTGACCGTGATGCGGGGCTCGGGCAAGGGCGAGCCGTACGTGGGTCAGGTTCCGCTCGTCAGCGGCGAGATCGCGGAGGACCTGACGAGCTATTACGCGCTCAGCGAGCAGACGCCGACGGCGGTTGCGCTCGGAGTCCTCGTAAACCCGGACCTGACCATTCGCGCCGCGGGCGGATACCTGCTTCAAATGCTGCCGGGCGCGAGCGAAGAGGAGATCACCCTTGTCGAGGGGAATATCGCCGGGCTTGAGGCCGTGACGGCTCTGCTCGAGAAGGGGAAGACGCCGCGGGATATTGCGTTCGCGGTGCTTGACGGCTTTTCGCCTGAATTGCTCGACACCTCCTGTGTGCGGTACCGCTGTAATTGTTCCCGCGACAAAATGGAGCGGGTTCTTATCAGCCTTGGCCGTGGGGAGCTCGAGCGCCTGGCGGCCGAACAGGAGGAAACCGAGATCGTTTGCAGCTATTGCAATAAAAAATATGTGTTTCGCGACGACGCGCTTTTGGCGCTCGCCGAAAATCTGTGATTGACAAAATGAATTTTATCCGTTAGAATAATAAACGCGGTTTATCAAAACCGCGTCTGGGAGCGTAGCTCAGCTGGTTAGAGCGCCTGCTTCACACGCAGGAGGTCGGGGGTTCGAGCCCCTCCGCCCCCACCACAAGGGGATTGCACGAACACCTACTATTATAAGTATGGGTT
>CAZKRQ010000070.1:0-8648 GCA_964555125.1 uncultured Oscillospiraceae bacterium | reverse complement strand
CCTCCTTTTCGGCAAAGGCAGCGTATGCGCACACCATGAGCACAAAGCTGAACGCAATGAACATAGAGGAGAGATAGCTGCCGGCGTCAAAGGCAAATAACATGGACAGCGCAAAGCAGACCACCGCGATAAAATTGACCGCGGAGCCGTATAAACCTATCTTCCTATTCATCAACCCAAACCGTCCCTTCAAAAAATATCCTTCACCCGGTTTATCCCGCCGTTTTCTCCTCCATTTCACCGCCGCTCAGGTCTGCGCGGGCGGCTTCGGCAGATGGATGGTAAACCGCGTGCCCACCTCTTCGCGGCTGAGAATATCAAAATAGCCGTCGTGCCGGTCAACAATCCATTTCGCGATCGCAAGGCCGAGCCCGGTGCCCCCCTGCTGCCGCGTGCGCGAGGGGTCCGAGCGGTAAAAGCGCTCGAACACATGCGCCATATCGCTCTCGGCGATACCGACGCCGTTATCCTGCACGACGACGCAGGGCGCGCCCTGTTCGTCCCGCTGCGCCTTGAGGCGGATAACCTCCCCCTCCGGCGTATATTTCGCCGCGTTGTCGACGAGGATGCGCACCGCCTGCTTGAGCATGGCCGCGTCGCCATAGGCCTGTATCTCCGCCCCGGCGCTGAGCCGCCAGCTATGCGCCGCGTCAATCATCATCGACTCGTCGTAGACCTCGCGCACCATATCGGTGAGCGAAAAGAGGACGAATGTGAGCTTCTGCCGCCCGCTGTCTCCGCGCGCGAGGAATAAGAGCTGCTCGACCAGCCGGTTCATATGCTCGGTCTCCGACTTGATCGCCTCAATAGACTCGCTGAGAATCTTCTCGTCCTGCTTTCCCCAACGGTCGAGCAGATCGGTATAGCCCTTGATGACCGCAATAGGGGTGCGCAGCTCGTGCGAGGCGTCCGAGACAAAGCGGATCTGCTGGCTATAGCTTGCGCGGGTGCGCGCGAGCAGGCTGTTGATCGCGTCCTCGAGCCCTTTCAGGTCCTTGTCCCCCGTGTGCAGCTCGGCGTCGGGCCGCTCGGGCCGGAAGCCCTCGAGCGCGCTCTCCAATGTGTGGATGCGCTCGTCCTCTCTCCTTGCGGGTGCCGGCTCCGATGCCTCCGCCTTATTCGCCGGGCGTCCGCCGAGGTTGATGCTGATCGTGGGCGGCTGCCGGACCGGCTCGGGCTCAAACTCCTCGTCGGAAAGCTGCTGCGCCGCCTGCGCAAGGCGGTAAAGCGGCCGCAGCTGCCGGCGGATCGCGCCGGTGCCCGTCGCGTTTGCGATGCTGCCCACGACCAGCTCCACGAGCGCAAGCAGCGCCGACGCCACCAGCAGAACGCAGAGAAACGGCGTCGCGTTGACGGCGAGCGGCGCGGAGCCGCCGGCGCGCAGGGTATAAAACACGGCGCCGCCCACAAGCTTGAGCCCTCTTGTCACCTGCCCCGCCAGCGCAAAGGGGTCGTAAACGCCGAGATAGGCGCTGTCCTGCACATAACACCAGCCCGCGAGCGCGAGCAGGATGACCGTCGCGTTGACAAAAAAGAGTAGCACGCCGACGCGGCGCGCCTGCATGGCCTGTATGCGCTGCGCCGTCGACCCTTCTTTTTTCGTTCGCCCGCTCACGCGCCGTCGTCCTTGAGCACGTAACCGACGCCGCGCACGGTCTGGATCAGCCCGCAGCCAAACACGTCGTCGATCTTGCTGCGCAGATAGCGGATATAGACGTCGACGACGTTGGTCTCGCCGACATAGTCATAGCCCCAGACCCTCTCGATAAAGGTCTCGCGCGTCAGCACGATCTGCTGGTTGGCGAGCATCAGCTCGAGCATGGAAAACTCGCGCTTGGTCAGCTCGACGGGCTGGCCGTCATACTCGACGAGATGGCGCGCGCGATCCATGCTCAGCTTGCCGCAGCGCAGCACGCCGTCCTCCTCCTTCGGCCTCCCGCTCCCCCTCTTGCGCAGGATCACGCGAATGCGCGCGAGCAGCTCTTCAATGGCGAACGGCTTGGTGATGTAATCGTCCGCGCCCATGTCGAGGCCCGACACCTTATCCATCACCGCGTCGCGCGCGGTCAGCATGATGACCGGCAGCTCCGAGCTCCTGCGAAGGCGGCGCATGACCTCAATGCCGTTCAGGCCCGGCAGCATAATATCGAGCAGCATCAGATCAAACCGCCCCGACAGGGCGCGCTCGAGTCCGTCGCGCCCGTCCGCGCTTTTCTCGACCTCATAGCCCTCGTGCTCCAGCTCGAGCTCGACAAAGCGCGCGATCTTTTCTTCGTCCTCCACAATGAGTATTCTGGCCGCCATTTCCCCGCTCCTTTATGCCGTTACAGGGGAAAGGCCGCCTTTCGGGCAGCCCTTCCCCTGAAAAAAGCGGCGGCTGTATTCGCCGCTTTCACTTTGTTTTACTCCTTCGGCTCGTTGCCTTTGAATCCGCTTTTGATGTCGTCCGCGACGTCGGTCGCCCTGCCGAGCGCCTGATTGACCGACTCCTTGCCCAGCTCCGGCCCGCTAAACGAAAACCGAAAATCGAAGAAAAGCGCGACGACCATCAGCGGCAAAACCACCCAGAAGGTGAAGATCAGCAGCAGCACGAATACTGTGACCGGCACGGACAGACGGCATTCGCCGTTTTTATACATTTCAAAGCTGTTTCGGTTGCCCTTGTCGATCACCGACTTGCACCATTCCCAAAAGCTCTTTGTCTGGCGCTTAAAATTCTCTGCGCCCTCGTTGGGTGCCTTCTGATTTTTCTGCGTTGAGTATTGCGCATAGGGCGTTCCCTCCGCCGCCGCGCGCACCCTTCCCTCTTTTTCCAGCCAGACAAGGGCCTCGAGAAGATCCCAGTCGTTTCTCTCCAGCGCGTCCTTGGCGTCGGCATAACCGACCCCGGCCTTCTCCATCAGTTTTTCTACCAGCTCGAGTTGATCTTTCATTGTGTCGATTCCTCCGTCCTTTATTGTGCCCTCATTCTATGCCCGCCGGATTAAAAGATACGACAGCGGAGGATTAAAGACGGATTAAAAGCGGATTGTCTTTCCCTTTGACTTCCCTGTCTTCGGAGTTTTTTGCCTATTTCTCTTCCTCGCCGCCCACAATCGCGATGCCCGCGCTCGCGCCGATGCGGTTCGCGCCCGCCTCAAGCATCGCGACCGCGTCCTCATAGGTGCGCACCCCGCCCGAGGCCTTGACCCCGCAGCGGCCCCCGACCGCCGACCGCATCAGCCGCACGTCCTGCACCGTCGCGCCGCCGCCCGCATAGCCGGTCGAGGTCTTGACAAAATCCGCGCCCGCCTCGACACAGACGCCGCAGGCCCGCTTTTTCTCGTCGTCGGTAAGCAGGCAGGTCTCGAGGATCACCTTGACCTTCGCGAGAGGGCCCGCCGCGCGCACCACCCCCTCGATCTCCTGTTTCACGAGCTTCCAGTCCCCGTCCTTCACCGCCCCGAGGTTGACCACCATGTCGACCTCGCGCGCGCCGAGCGCGACCGCCTCTCTGGTCTCCTCCGCCTTGGCCCGCGCCGTGTGCGCGCCAAACGGGAACCCGATCACACAGCAGGGCGTGACGCCGCTGCCCGCAAGCTCCTTCGCCGCGAATTCGATCATCGACGGGTTGACGCAGACGCTCGCAAAGCCGTAGTCCTTCGCCTCGGCGCAGAGCCGGCGCACCTCCTGCTGCGTCGCGTCGGGCCGCAGCAGCGTGTGGTCGATATACTGCGCAAGCTCCGGGTGCTTCATGCTTTTCATGGTTTTCCTCCGATATTCCGTATTCCGGCGGGCTCGCCCCGAGCTCTTCCCGCCGCGATTCGTCAACGCGCGGCCTGTTTTACAGGCGCTTTTTCTCCCTCACCTCCAGCTCCCGCACCCGCTTTTCAAGCAGCGCGAGCTTCTGGATGGTCTGCCGGTTGGTGCGGTTGAACTGGGAGACAATCGAGGTCAACGACAGAATCAGCAGCAGCGACAAGCCGGCAAACAGCAGAAACACCGCGTTGACGGGGTTTGAGACGCCGATGCTGTCCGAAAGGGTATACAGCACCTGCGGCCAGATCAAAAACACAAGCAGCACAACGCCGCACAGCAGCCACACGAGCGAGTATTTGAGGATCAGGCGGCCCTTTTTCATCATATGGAACATGAAGACAAAATAGACAAGCAGGCCGACGCCGAGAAAAATGCGCAAACTGGTATCCATGACAGCCCGTCACCTCCGCTTGCCCGCGAACCGCGCGAGCAGGATCGCGAGCGTGACCTTAATCATATAGTAAACCGATTTGAGCGGGTTGATCGAGGAAACGCCGCCCTGCCGTTCCCGCATTTTCACCGGCCGTTCCGCGACGCGAAAGCCCGCCATGACCGCGGTCATGATCGCCTCGGGCTCGGGGTAATCCTGCGCGTAGTTTTCGGCATAGAGCGCAAACAGCGGGCGGCTGCACGCGCGAAACCCGCTTGTGACGTCGGTCACCCGCACACCGCAGCTCACCCGCAGCACAAGGCGCAAAAAACCGATGCCGAACCGCCGCAGCGCCGAGCTCTGAAACCCGTCCTTTTCGAGAAAGCGTGAGCCGGTGCACATATCGCAATCGCCCGCCGCGACGGGGTCGACGATCGCGTGCAGATAGGCTGGGTCGTGCTGTCCGTCGCCGTCCATCTGCACGGCGACGTCATAGCCGCGCTCGACCGCGTACAGATAGCCGGTCTGCACATTGCCGCCGATGCCGAGATTGCTCGGCAGGTCAATGTAATTGCAGCCCTTTTCGCCGAGAACACGCGCCGTGCCGTCGGTCGACGCGTCGTTGATTACGACATAGTCGAATTCCGGGCAGGTTGCGCGCAGCTCGTCCACCACGCCGCCGATGCTCTCCTCTTCATTGTAGGCCGGTATAATCACCAGCACCCGCTTATCCATTGTCTCACCGCCTTCGCCTTGCAATAATTTCCGATCCGGTTCGCCTTCCGAGGTGCCCGGCCGCTTCCCCGGCAAGCCCTCTCGTTCCGGGGAACCCGTTCCCCTTGCGGGCCGCCGCCTTCCCGTCAAAACAGCGGATCAGGCTCTATCCCGCCGTTTTTTCTCCGCGTTGCGCGCGACGGCCTCGGCGAGATACCGCTCCAGGTCGTCGAGGATTTTCTCCCGATCGAAGTGCGCCGCGCAGTAGCGCTGTCCGTTCTTCCCCATCTCCCGCAATGCGCCGCGATCCGTTTCGAGTATCTCCCCGATCGCCGCGCACAGACTCTCGACCTTCTCCGCCTCGGCGGTGAACCCACAGCCGGCCTCCCGCACGGTCTGCGCCCCCGCGCCGTTCATAAAAGCCAGCACCGGCTTGCCCGCGTCCATATAGGTCTGCACCTTCGCGGGCAGGGTCAGATTGAGCACCTCGTTGTCCTTTAAGCAGGCAAGCATCACGTCGCACCGCGCCATATAGCCCGCGACCGCGCCGCCATCCACCCAGCCGGTAAACACAAACCGGTCCGCGACGCCGCGCGACGCACACAGCGCCCTGAGGTTCGGCAGTTCCGGCCCGTCCCCGACGATGAGGAATTGCAGGCGCCGCGCCTTTTCCGGCGCGCGCGCGCGCAGCTGCGCACAGGCCTCGACGACTCTGTCCAGCCCCTGCGCGACGCCGATATTGCCCGCGAAGCCGATCACGAGGTCGTCCTCCGCAAGCCCGAACGCGCTTCGGCCGGGCGGCGCATTTTCCTCGCCGCCCGGCTGCGCACCGTGCGGCTCCGCGTAATTCGGAAAATACTCGATCGCGTTGGCGAGCCCCATCGCCCGCAGCTTGGGCTCCATTCCCCTTGAGCTGACGAGCAGCGTCTGCGCGCCTCGATAGAGCCACCGGCTGACCGCGAGGCTGATGCGCCGGAACAGCGTCTGCTTCGCGGTTACCGGCATGTTCAGAAGCAGATACATCGAATCGGGCCAGATGTCCAGAACAAACACAACATACGGGATTTGGTGCCGGCGCGCAAACACCCTCGCGGGGAAGATGGTCGAAACGGGGGAATTGTTGAACACAAACACCGCGTCATATCCGTTTTTGCCTAAGCCCGGCAGATGAAACAGCGCGTTCAGGGCATAGGAAGCGCAGTTGAGCGCGAGACGGACGGGGTTGTCCTTCCCTCTTCGGATGACATTCACCCGCTCGATGCGCACGCCGGCGCGCTCCTTCTCCCCGCGCCGGAACCAGCCGTAGCCGTCGTAGAATTCCCCCTGCGGCACATTGGGCACAGAGGTCAGCACGTCGACCTCGTGGCCGCGCGCGACGAGCTGCTCGCAAATATCGGTGATGCGGAAGGGCTCGGGCCAGTAATACTGGGTGACGACGAGCAGCTTCATCGTTTTTTCCAGATCACGTCGTTGACGATCTTCACATAGCTCTCGATGATCTTGACGACCTTGACCGACACATTGATGTCGGTATAATCGGGCACCGGGGCGGCCGGCTCGCCGTTGGCGAACATCGCGGCGCTGAGATTGACCGCGTCGACGACGCTGCGCCCGTCGATGCCGCCGATGACCACCGTGCCCTTATCGAGCACCTCGGGCCGCTCGGTCGAGGTGCGGATGAGGACGCCGGGAAAGCCGAGCATCGCGCTCTCCTCGCTGAGCGTGCCGGAATCGGAGAGCACGCAGAACGCGTTCTGCTGCAATTTGTTATAGTCAAAATAGCCGAACGGCTTCATATTGCGCACAAGCGGGTGGAACTCAAAGCCCCGGTCGTGAATGCGCTTGAGAGAGCGCGGATGGGTCGAATAGACGACCGGCAGGCCGTAGGTCTCGGCAACCGTGTTCAGCGCGTTCATCAGGCTGTAGAAGTTCTCCTCGATGTCGACGTTTTCCTCGCGGTGCGCCGAGACGAGAAAATACTTTCCCTTTTCCAGGCCGAGCTTGGCGAGCACGCCGCTCGCCTCGATTTTTTCCCGGTTGCGCTCGATCACCTCGCGAATCGGCGAGCCGGTAACATAGATATGTTCCTTGCGGATGCCCTCGTCGAGCAGATACCGGCGGGAATGCTCGGTATAGGGCAGGTTGACGTCGCTGATATGGTCGACGATGCGCCGGTTGGTCTCCTCGGGCACGTTCTGGTCGAAGCAGCGGTTGCCCGCCTCCATATGGAAGATCGGCACCTTAAGCCGCTTGGCCGAGATGGCGGCGAGCGCGGAATTGGTGTCGCCGAGAATCAGCAGCGCGTCGGGCTTCTCCTTCACGAGCACCTCATAGCTTTTGGCGATGATGTTGCCCATCGTCTCGCCGAGGTCCCTGCCGACGGCGTCGAGATAATAGTCGGGCGCACGCAGGCCGAGCTCCTCAAAAAAGACCTGATTCAGGGTATAATCATAGTTCTGGCCGGTGTGCACGACGACATGCTCAAAATAGCGGTCGCAGCACTTCATCACCTCGGAAAGGCGGATGATCTCGGGCCTCGTCCCGATCACGGTCATCAGCTTCAGGCTGGATTTAGGCATAGACGTTTTCTCCTCTGCTTCTTTGTCCGGCGCGCGACGGGTTTCCAAAGGGCCGCGGCCCTTTGACCGGGGCGGCGGGAACGGTGCCCCCGCGGTCTTTCGGCGCACCGGCGACCAAACGATAAAAAAATGCGTTTGCGGTTTTCCGCAAACGCGGAATCAGGCTTGCGGCGGCGAAGGCGCCGTCACACCTCCAGATACTAGGTGTCGGGCCGGTCGGGGTCGAACAGCTCGTTCGCCCAGATCGCCGTGATCAGCGTCTCGGTCTCGGAAACATTGGTGATCGAGTGGGTGTACCCGACCGGAATATCGACAACGGCCGGCTCTTCGCCGCGTACGCGCACCTCGATCACCTCGCCGTCCCCGTCCACCCGGCGGAACCGCAGAACCGCCTCGCCGTGCAGCACGATGAATTTCTCGACCTTGGTGTGGTGCCAGTGGTTGCCGCGCGTCACGCCCGGCGCGGTCGTGGACACGCTCCACTGCCCCGCCTCCCGGCTCCTGAACATCTCCGCGAACATGCCGCGTTCGTCCGAGTGCTTTACCAGCGGATAACTGAAATCCTCCGGGTCGAGATAGCTCAGATAGGTCGAATACAGCGCCTTGTCGAGGCCGTCCGCGAGGCTCGGCATCACGAGCGTCCTGCGGCTGTCCCGAAACGCTCTCAGGCGCTCGGGGATCGAGCCGAGCGCGCAGGAATAGGTCACCGGGCAGTCACAGTAGCCGTCCGCCCCGGGCGCGATCTCGCCATTGATCGCCCCTTTGAGCAGCGCGAGCAGATCGTCGATATAGATCAGCGTCATCCTCCGCGCGGGATCGCTGACCTGCACGGGCAGATCGTGCGCGATATTGTAGCAAAAGGTCGCGACCGCGCTGTTGTAGTTGGGCCGGCACCATTTGCCGAACACGTTGGGCAGCCGCCAGACATAGACGTCGATCGGGTTTTCCCGTCCGTAGGCGAGCACCGCTGCCTCCGCCGCCGCCTTGCTGCGCCCGTAGGCGTTGTCCAGCGCGGATTGGATCGACGAAGTGATCGCGACCGGCACGATATTGCCGAATTCGCGCAGCTTATCGAGCACAAAGAGGGTGAAATTCGCGTTCCCCTCGGTGAATTCGCGCTCCTCCCTGGGCCGGTTGACGCCCGCCAGATGCACGACAAAATCGCAGACGCGCAGATATTCAATCAG
>CAZKRQ010000069.1:0-8699 GCA_964555125.1 uncultured Oscillospiraceae bacterium | reverse complement strand
ATTTGTGAAATAGACTGCTCATAAAAAACGGCGCGCAGCGCCCGGCTCTCGATTTCGTTATAATAGCGAAACATCATGAGAAACTCGCTGAACACGGCCTCCGAGCTCTCATTGAAAACGATTATCGTGCCCCCTTCAACAATCACAACCGTATCTTCCGCCCCGGTGTGATCCATAACAACCTGCAATGCTTCGCGCAAATTCTTATCATTGGAAAACCACTTAACGCAATCCACCTCAATCAGGTCGGAAGCCAGACTCGTGCTGAACCGTATCTTCTTTCTGCGCAGCCAGTCTAAAATATTGTTGATATTCAGCTTCATTTGCAGCCCTGCCCATCAATACAAATCGGAATCCTTATATAAAATAAAGGAATACAGAATAGCCTGAAACTGCTCAATGTCGTTAAAATCCACATCCGTAAACTCTCGAATGCGGTTGATATGCTGAATCAGCGTTGTGCGGCTCATATGCAGTTTCTTTGCCGTCTCTGAGTAATTGCACTCATTGAACATAAAGGTATGCAGAATCTTGAGCAGCCGGGTTCCGTCCCGTCGGTCGTAAGCGTGGAGGATTCGCAACGCCGGATGCACGTAAGCGAGCAGCTCGGGATTTTGCAAAAACTGAGCGCGCATCTCTCGGGAAATGATCTCCTTCGCATAGACCAGCAGCTTTTCGTCGTTGCAATAGCTTTTTGCCAGACAGGCGGCTCGATACTGCCGCTCCACATCGGCGAGGTCGGTGAAATCCGCGCTTACACCAATACACACCGGCATTGGATATGCATGGCGGATCATGCCGTTCACCTCGTCCAGATTCGCGTTCCACGCGCGATTCACCAGAACCACAAGATTGCGAAACCGATCAACAATGAAACAGGCGCCGGGCAGACGACGCTGTTTTAAAGCCTTTAGCGTACCGGCTTCGACCGGATCATACGAAACAAAGGGGGACGCAACGAGAATCGTCATGCGTTTTCCCTCGCACCAAGCGTATTTTTTGCTCAGTTCACGCCGCTTAACCAGCACGCAGCTCTCATGTGAGATCAGACTGCGCAGATATTGCCCCAAATAATCATAGATTAAATAGACGTCTTTACAGAGAATCATATAGCGCGAAAGAATGCGAACAAAATAATCAAGATAATTCAGATCGCCCGGCAAAAACGTCCGGCTCTGTTTAAACACAGCAACGGCGGCAATCAACTCGCCGCCGCGCAGAATAGGGCAATATAACACCTGCTCCTCCCGGTTCTGAAATTGAATCAAACCGGGAGTTTTTCGCTTTGGATAAATCGGCCTGCCTTTATTATATCGCGTCAACACAGCTTCCGGCGATTCCTCTCCCTCGACAATATCCCTCCAGATTGGATTGCTGTTTGCCTCATATTTCGTTGTCAGAAGGCGCGGATACCCGTCAGCAGCCCACAGCAGGGCAGATCCTGCAAAAAACTCCTCGGCAAGAAAGCCCAACTCTTCCAGCTTTCCCTTCTGCATCGCAACCTGCAAAAGACGCATTTCCCAACCATTAAAGTAGTCAAAAAGATTTACCAGGGAGTTTAGAATTGTCTGCAAATCGGCGTGCAACACCACGATTACATCGCCGTACTTTGTTGCGATATAGACGTTAGAATCTTTAGACCCGGACGTCATAAAGTTACAGACCAAAATCACATCATCCAGATGGACATTTTCCGTGCTCAAATTTACGCTTGTGAACAGCGCGTCTGTCGATCGGATATCATAGCTGAACTCATAGTGATTGCGCTTTAGCCAGTCTATGACGTTTTGGATACTCAGCTTCATCCGTCTGCTCCTTTTTCCCTGTCAGCGCCTTGCAGAGATGAGTGTGCGCCGTTCCTTTTATTACTTTTTGACAGACGCTTTAAACGCCTCCATTTTTTCCGGATCGGCGGCGAGCTCTTCATGCCATTCCTGCTCTCTGCGCAACGCTTTCTCTCTCTGTTCAACGGCAAGCGCCGAAGCTTTTTTCTTCTCCTCTTCTTTCTTTAACAGGATCTTTTCTCTTTCATCCCTTTTTTGCCGGCAGCGATCGATTTTCTCGCGAAACAGCCCCGCTTTTAGCATTATTTCCTCGACACGCTCTCTCAGGCGAAGAGCTGCGCGCCGCAGTCCGGCCGTTTTGCGGCGACGAACAATAAGACCTGTTCGCTCTGTCAGCCAATTGAGGAATTCGCTGTATTGCGCAGGCGCAAACGAGTCTTTCATAATAACATGTCCTCGCTTGTCGCTCAAAAAGAAATAAAAGCAGAGGTCGTCCTCCAACAGGCGGACTACTTCATTGTATGGAATCAGCAAATCAAATTCCGCGCCGTCCACCCGCTGAGTTATGCCCTCTTCGTCAAATTCATACTCCATGGCGGGGAATCCAAAGTTGTGTTCTGCGGCGCGGCGCTCGGAGATGACCACAAAGGGAAAATTATAGCTGACAGCCAACCACATGCCTAAAACAATGAAGATCCCTTTCCACATCCGGCCAAACGGATATACTATGCCCAGAATCACGATCCCTATTCCCGCCAGAAGGATCGCTGCCTTGAGTCCTTTTCCGTATTGTTCGTATTCCACCTTCGCAAGCTGATCGCAGATATGCACGTTATTCGGCGCCTTAATTTTGAATTGCTCCATCCGTCGAACTTCCCCTGTATTTACGAAAATCAATAATAAGTATAAATGTAGCACGGACGCCGGCCCATGTAAAGCGCACAGGCCGGCGTGTCCATCATATCCATTGCAGAATCAGGTAAAACAGAAACACAGCGGCAACATTACCCGCGCAGACCAGCAGCATTTTGGGCATCAGCCGGTCGCGCTCGGCCTCGTCGGTGCAGCAATTGAGCAAAACCGACCCTCCTGTGGAAAAGGGCGAGATACCTGTGCAGGAGGCACCGACAAATACCGCACTGAGCAGGTAACCGAGCGGCAGGCCGGTCTGTGCCGCTATCACCCCCACAAGGGGGAAGAAGGTCGGCAGAACAACGCTGACTGCGCCGCAAAAACAGCTGAGAAACGCTGCGCTAAAGGCAAGAATCGGAAGCACAAGCGCTTTCGGTATCCTGCGCACAACAAAGCTGCTGATAGCCTCTGCAAGGCCCGCCTGCACCGCGACGCCGATGAGCATCGTCATTCCGCAGACAACAAAAATGGTGCTCCAGGGAATACGGCGTTTGATAACCTCCTGTAGGCTGGCCAGCTTCATCAGCGAAGCCGCAAGCGCCCCGGCCAGCATAATAAAGCCAATATCAAGCCGCCGGTAGAGATAGTCGGTGAATTCCGTTTTAAAAAGGATATTCATGAAAAGCGGCACCACAATAAACGCCACTACAACACAGATCAGCGCCAGCGTTTTTCGCTGTATAGCGTTGAAGGGTTCGGGCGCTTCGCGTGACGCCTCCGAATTGGGGACATCCCTGCGTCTTTTCTTTTTTTCGACGAGCAGAACAACCGTCAAGATCAATGTGAACACAATAAGCATATGGATCCACGACGTCATGCTGTATTGCAATGCGTTGTCCACATAGCCCACCTGCTCCATAATACCCAGGCTGGTCGCACCGCCCTCACTTGTCACAAAGCTGGAGCCCACCGCCGCTCCCAGCGCCAGCGCCGTGCAGCAGCACAGAGTATCCAGCTGCGTCATCGCAGCGATGGCCATCACGATCGGAGCAAAAATTGAGGCGATTGACGCGGCTCCAATGCCGCTGATGCCCATCAGTATGCAGACAACATACACAACGACGGGCAGCGCCGCGGTCCACCGGGAGATTTTATACAGCAGTTTATCCACCAGCAGCTTTAGCGTGCCGTTCTCCAGCGCAAAGCCGTAAAACAGGGTAATGGGCAGAATCTTGAAGATGATCTTGACCGGGAACAGCGCAAACACCTGCCCCGGGGACATCTGCAACAGGAAGCACCCGATAACGAGCGCAAAAACACTGCCTGTCAAACCGACATTGGTTTTTGTCTTTATGCCTAAAATCAGTGTGGCAAACAACGCCGCAAGTGAGACCGCGATTATCATATAGTTTTTTCCTCCAACACGACCGCCAGCTTTTTTCACCGCCGAGGGGTTCGGTGTGGGCTCCAATCGACCGCCTTATTCGCGGTACTTATTCGGCTTCCCCACAAAGCGCCTTGCGCGTCATAACATACAGATACTCCTGTTGCTTCTGGGTCACGCCCTTCATCATGCATAGCACGCGTTTATGGGCGAGATCACTGCAATATCTGTCAAAATACGCCTGCGCCGAGGCGCGGCATTCCTCATCCGACGCCTCTCTCGGCAATGGCGGAAATTCAATACCGAATACAAAGCGGTCTCCATATTCGGCAAACAGAGCGTCCTTGTCATTGATGGGCTGGCCCGACCAGGCGTCGACGCCGCCCTCGATCATCGCCGGCACCAGCGGCTCGTTCTTGCCGCAGCAATGCAGCTCAAAGCAGACCCCTTTACTGTGGCAATAATTTGTTAAGCGGCGAATATAGGGCACCAGCATCTCCCGCACGGTTTCCAGAGAGAAGAAGGGCGCTCTCTGTGTGCCCCAGTCGTCATGGAAGAAAAAGACATCCATACGGTAATGCCTGATAAAGAGGTCGATCATCTCCTCATACATATCGCAAAGCCGGTCAAACAGCGCTTTGACTGCGTCCTTCTGCTCTTCGTCGATCATCGCGACGAGCGCGTTTTCAGCGCCCATGAAGGTCATCAGCCGTTCAAAAAGGCCGTTATAGCACCAGATGCTCTTGACCCGGTCGGGATCGAGGAGCTTTTCATTCGCGCGGGCGCTGTGCTCCCAGTCCAGCGATTGAAGATCAGGAAAGCGGATAATATCCGGCCAGTCGTTCGCATCCTCGAGAATCTCATTGCCCGGGCGTATCATCGCCGCGCCGGAGTCGGGCACCATTTCCCAATTGATTCCGAACAGATCCGGCCCGCCCGCTTCGCCCGGAGCCAGCGGCTCAGCGTCGATGATAAAGCCGCGCGCGCGGTTATCCGGCACCACCTTGGGGATCAGGGAAACGACATCGACCGTGCTCGGCACCCAGAGCGGCGTTTCGCCCCGCAGCGCCGCGAGATAATTCTCGCGCGGCGTAATCGGTGTGTTCAGAATCATCAGCGGATCGTACATGGGCCGCGTCTTCACATAGCTTTTAACCTCTAATTCTTTGGCCTGAAAGGGTATTTTCTCCATATTTCTTCCCCTTAATTCGCATAAAACGATTTGCTGAAACGATACATCTCTTCGATCGTATAGGTATAGACATGCGCATCGGGCGACCAGATATTGGCGAGCAGTCCTCCGCCTTTTCCGTAGGTCGTCACAAACTCCTCAATGGAGGCCCGAATCTGGTCATCTGTGACACCGGGCGTCTCCATCAGTGGGCGGTCGAAAATCAGCCGGAGATTGACCTTGTCCCCGTAATTCTCTTTTATGTATTTTAAATCGTTGTTTCCCTGCGCCTCCCAGAAGACAATATCGAGATTTTGAAACGCCGGAACCAGATTTTCGATCTTGCCGCAGGAATGCAGCGAGGGATACATACCCTTGGCACGGATATGATCGCAAATGCGCTTGATCGGCGGATAGATCAGCTCTTCATACATCTGCGGCGAGATGAAGGAGCTGAGCTGGGTTCCCCAGTCGTCCGAGAGGGTGATAACATCGATCGGCACCCACTCTTCGACCAGCTTGTCGACGATACGAATACGAAAATCCGCCATCGCGTCGAAAAACTCCCGGGCCGACTCTGGCTCAGTCGCCAGAAAGCAGAGCGCGTCCATCGCGTCCGCGAGATCCAGCAACCGCTCGAACAGGCAATTCATCATTGTGTAACGGATCATGCGAGAGCGATCCAGCTTTTTTTCCGCCTCTTCCCTGCCCTCTGTGAAATCATATTGATCCAGATCCGGGAAAACGAGCTGGTTTTTCCAATCGGACATATCCGTAATGCGCCAGGAATCCGCCGCGACCATGTGCCCGCCCACAACGTCGACGAACTCCCAGGTCTGGCCAAACCAATCCTTGCCGGACTGTCCCATCGGCGGGCGTTCCCAATCCTGCAACGGCGCGGTGGACTGCATATCGCGGTTGGTGTTGGGCACCCAGATCGGCCGTTTGTGCTCAAAAACCAACTTCAGGTTTTCGCGCGGCGCTATGGGATAATCCAATTCCGGCATTTTACAGGGGGGCGGGAATTTCGTGCTCAAAATTTGAACATTCTCATTGCTCGTCATAAAAACTCTCCTGCCATAATAATTGATGTCCGAACACGCGCCCGACAATCGTTTGTCAGGCGCGTATCCGCTCTATCAAAAAGTTCAGAGCTTCATATTGTGTTCTGCGCGGACATTGCTAAGCTTTTCTTCATCCAGCTTGAAAAAGAAAGTCACAACAACGAAACCCAAAATCAGAATGACGACCGGGAGGATGGAGAGAAGCACGCGGATACCCGACGCCGCCTGCTCGGTAATATTGTCCTTGCTGAAGCCAATCGCGGCAAGGCCAAAGCCGAGAACCGCGCCACCGACCGTGCTGCCAAGGCTCGCGCCCATCATATACAGCGAGCTGAGGAAGGGGCGGGTATCGCTGCCGCGCGTGATCGCGGTATAGTCGACCACGTTGGTATACAGCGCCAGCTCGGAGGTGTGAATCAGAGAATAGCCCAGATAACCGCAGGCGAGAAGGACGGTGAAGGCGACCGCATTGCGGCCGAGGAAATAAGCGGCTGCAAGCGCCGCAGCGTACATGAGAAAGCCAATCTGGCAGACACGGCGAATACCCATCCGGCGCGCAAGCTGCGGGGCCAGAATCGCTCCCCCCAACATCAGGAAGGTGGTCAGGCTCAGATACACCGTGAAGAGCGTGTTATCCCCGATCACATATTTGTAATAGTAAGCGACCAGACCCGAAACCGTCGTAAAGGGCGCCGCCTTGCAAAGCGAAATCACAAGCCAGGTCAGCATTTCCTTGGAGAAAACAGACTTAAGCATCTGCCAGAACGAAACATCTGCCGGGCGATTGCTCTTAACGTCTTCCCCTTTCATCGGCTTCCCGGAGGGGTCGGCCTCTTTCGCATAATTCGCCAGGAAAATCATTGCTCCCGTCAACAGCAGCGAAATCAACAGCGCCATAATGGTATAGCCGGCATAGTCGCTGTTGGTCGCTTTGCAAAGCGCGGCGATAATCGCAACATTTGTGAAGCTGAAAAGAACTTTGAACAGCGAGTTCCCCTGGCTTCTGCACGCGGAAACGCTCACGCGTTCGGCGGGGTCGGGCGCGAGCGGGATCATCAGGCCGGTGTAGGCGGAGAAAACCAGATTATAAACCCACTGATCCAGAATAAAGAGGATGCCGTACAAGCATGCTTTGCCTATGCCGTCGGGCAGTCCCCAGTTTGTGTAAAAGCACACGTTGACGACCAGAACAAGCGGCATGACACAGTACATCCACGAGCGATAACGGCCAAACGGAAGGCGCAGCTTTTGAAGCAGAACGCCGTTGACGATGTTGCCCCAAAGGGTAACAAGGCCCTTGATTGTGTTGATAACGCCGAGATGCACGCTGCTGACGCCCATCTCCGTCATCCAGAAATTCTGATATGTTCCGCCAAATTGAGTTCGGAAGGCCGAAAATCCGTTCACAATGCCGTATGTCACGCTTTTGCGACTGTATACGACTTTTTTCTTGGCGGCCGGTTCTGAGGTAGTTTCTTTTGCCATGATTCATACTCCTTTTTCTTTATTTTTAAAAAATGTTTTGCTGTCATTGTCCATAAAATTCGCGGCTGTAGCGGTAGAGTTCATTGTGCGCGAGGGCATAGACATGCGCGTCGTTGCAGGAAATAGAGGAAATCAGCCCACCTCCTTTTCCGAATCTCTCGACCTGATCATGCACGGCTTGAACAACTTCCTCGTCCGTCACGCCGGGCCTGTTCAGCACATACGGATCCAAATTGATTCGGATGTTGATACGATCCCCGAACTCGCGCTTCACCATCTCCAGATCGTTGTTGCTCTGCGCTTCCCACATATCCACCCCGAGATCGACGAAGTATTTCGCAAGCCCGTCGATCTTCCCGCAGGAATGCAGGCCGGCATACATTCCGTTCGCGTGGATAAAGTCAAAAATTCGCTTCGTGGGCTCATAGATCAGCTCCAGATAGGTCTCGGGCGACATGAAGGAGCTCAGCTGGGTGCCCCAGTCATCCGAAATCTTAATCATATCGACCGGCACCCATTCATCGATGAGCTTTTGAATATAGCGAATACGGTAATCCGCCATCGCCTCGAAGTACCGCCGGGCAGACTCCGGCTCCTCAAGAAGGAAACACAGCGCATCCGCCGTATCGCAGAGATCCAGCAAGCGCTCAAACATTCCATTGTTGATGGGATAGGCTATGATTTTGCTGCGATCCAGCCGGGCCTCTGCCTGCTCTTTTCCGACAGAAAAATCCCATTGGTCCATGTCCGGCCATATCAGGCTGGTCTCCCAGTCGCACGGATCATCAAGTTTCCATGAATCCGGCGCGATCGTGTGGCCCCCAACCACGTCTACATACTCCCATTTCTGGCCAAACCAGTCCAGACCCGTTTGCTGGCCCTCGGGTCTTTCGCCGTCCCAGGGTCTGGGCGCAGATTGCATATCCTGCCGCTGTACCGGGACCCAATAAGGTGTCTTG
>CAZKRQ010000068.1:0-8738 GCA_964555125.1 uncultured Oscillospiraceae bacterium | reverse complement strand
TTCGCCGCCGATTGCCGCGAAGAGCAGCTGGACAAAAACTGGCAGAGGCTCGTCCTGACCCATCTCGCCGAAAAAACGCATCTGGGCGTGCTGACCGGCTCGCCGGTCACCGACCTGCGCATGACCCTCGTCGCCGGGCGCGCCCATCTCAAGCACACCGAGGGCGGGGATTTTCGCCAGGCGACCTACCGCGCGGTGCGTCAGGGGCTGCGAAGCGCGCGCAGTCTGTTGCTTGAGCCGGTTTACGCCTTTCGGCTGACCCTGCCCGCCGAAAACGTGGGGCGCGCCATGACGGATTTGCAGCGGTTCGGCGCGGAGCTCGACCTGCCCGAGACGGAGGGGGAGACCGCGCTGCTCGCGGGGCGCGCGCCGGTCGCCTGCCTTCAGGGCTATGCGGCCGAGGTCGCGCAGTACAGCCGCGGGCGGGGGCGGCTGCACTGCTCGTTCGCGGGCTATATGCCCTGCCACAACGCCGGCGAGGTGATCGCGCGAATCGGCTATGACTGCGATGCGGACCTCGACAATACGGCGGATTCGGTCTTTTGCTCGCACGGCGCGGGCCGGGTCGTGCGCTGGGACGAGGCCCCCGCGCTCATGCATGTCTCCAGCGGCCTTTGCTTTGAGGAGGCGGCGCCGCAGGAGCCCGTCGTCACGCCGCGACGCGCCGAAGCCTATCGCGCGACGCTTGAGCAGGACAGGGAACTGCGCCGTATTTTCGAGCGGACCTACGGCCCCATTCGCCGGGCCGCGCCCGCCGCGCTGCACACCGCGCACGACGCCGTCCGCAGCGCGAAGCGCGCCGCCGCGCCGCCTCCCGAAGGGCCCGAATATCTGCTCGTCGACGGCTACAATATCATCTTTGCGTGGGAGGATCTGCGCGCGCTCGCGCAGGAGGATCTGGACGCCGCGCGCAGCCGCCTGATCCAGATCCTGTGCAATTATCAGGGCTATTGCCGCTGCGAGCTGATCCTCGTCTTCGACGCCTATAAGGTCAAGGGAAACCCGGGAGAGGTCGAGCGGCATCACAACATCAGCGTCGTCTACACCAAGGAGGCCGAAACCGCCGACATGTATATTGAGAAGGTCACCCGTGAGCTGGGGAAAAACCGGCGCGTGCGGGTCGCGACCTCCGACGGGCTCGAGCAGGTCATCATCCTCGGCCACGGCGCGCGCCGCGTGTCGGCCGCGATGTTTCGCGCCGAGGTCGACCGCGTCGAGGCGGCGATCCGCGAGATCCTCGAGACGCTGTGAACGCGGCCCCTGCCCCGCGCGGCTGCAATGGGCGGCCGGTCCTTCGCATACGCACGGGGAAAGAGCGCATCCGCGGTGATTCCATCCCGGCGGACAGAGGGCGGACCGGGGAGGGCAGACCGGGTGAGAGCGCTTTGCGCGTCTGTGGAACGGCGGCAGTCCCTTCCCGCAAAGGACGCTTTTGTCTTTGCCGCGGGGGAGCCGCCCGATCTTCGGACAAAAAAATTTGCAGGAAACGCCGGTCGTGCGGTATAATATAAAATCACGGGCGCAAATTGAGCGCGCCGGAAAAAAGAAAAAGGACAAAGCGATGACATTTCAGGAGCTGAAATTGATCCCGCCGCTGCTTGCGGCGGTGGAGGCGTTGGGCTATGTCGAGCCCTCGCCGATACAGAAACAGGCGATCCCCGTGCTGCTCGAGGGGCGCGACCTGATCGGCTGCGCGCAGACGGGCACGGGCAAAACCGCCGCCTTTGCGCTGCCCATTCTTCAGCAGCTCAGCGAGACGGAGGGGACGGGCATCCGCGCGCTGGTGCTCACGCCGACGCGCGAGCTGGCGCTGCAAATCTACGAGAGCTTTGTGGATTACGGGGCAAAGCTCCGGCTTCGATGCGCCGTGATCTTTGGCGGCGTCGGGCAAAATCCCCAGGTGGCGGCGCTCAAGCGCGGCGTGGACATTCTCGTCGCGACGCCGGGCCGCCTCAACGACCTGATCGGACAGGGTTATGTCGATCTGCGGCATATCGAGATTTTTGTGCTCGACGAGGCCGACCGTATGCTCGATATGGGCTTTATCAACGACGTGCGGCGGGTTATCCATAAGCTGCCGGCGGAGCGGCAGACGCTGCTTTTCAGCGCGACCATGCCGCGCGAGATCGAGCAGCTCGCCGCGACGATCCTGCATGAGCCGGCCACCGTCAAGGTCGACCCGGTCACGAGCACGGTCGACGCGATTCGCCAGAGCATCTGCTTTGTCGATAAGGGCAACAAAAAATATCTGCTGCGCGACTATCTCAAGGGCGGCGAGGTGCGCAACGCGCTCGTTTTCACCCGGACCAAGCACGGGGCAAACCGCGTTGTCAAGGAGCTCGCGGGGTTTGGGATCGAGGCGCTCGCCATCCACGGCAACAAGAGCCAGACCGCCCGTCAGGAGGCGCTCACGCGGTTCAAAAAGGGCTCGATCCGGGTGCTCGTCGCGACCGACATCGCCGCGCGCGGCATCGACGTGCCCGAGCTGTCGCATGTTTTCAACTATGACCTGCCCAACGAGCCCGAGACCTACATTCACCGCATTGGGCGCACCGGCCGCGCCGGCCTTGGCGGCGACGCGATCAGCTTTTGCTGCTATGACGAGCTGGAATATTACGAGGCGATCGAGGCGTTGACGGGGCTCAAGATCCCCGTGCAGGAGACCAAATACCCGATGCAGGTGTTCGCGGCGGGCGAAAAGTCCAGGCCTGCGCAGCGCGGCGGGCGGCAGTCCCGGCCGTCGCGTCCCGCGCAGAGCAAACCGGCGCAGGCCGCGCGGGAGGAGACCGGGAGCGCCGCGGCGGACAGCGCGCCCCCGCTCCCGACCGGCAGCTGCTATGGGCGCATCGAGCTGCCCGGCGCCTTGAAGCCGAAAGAGTCCGCCGGCTCGCAGGGAGCGCCGCGAAAGCGCCGCCGTCGCCGCCGCAGGCCGGGCAGTGCGTCGAAAAACGGGGGAGAAGCAAAGAGTTAAAACACCGCGCGCCTTTTCCATAAGACGGATGCAAAACGGCTTGACTCTATCCGCTTCTTTGCCGGTTCGCTGCCCACAGAGCTCATTCCAGATGAAATCACAAAAGCCCTCCTCATTCTTCGACGCGGGATGAGGGGGCTTTTTGCGCCGTTTGCGCGTTTGTTTTTCGCCTCAGTCACCTTCTTTGCGCCCCGCGCATACAGTGTGGCTGAGTTGTTTTGCCGAAAAACACAACGGAGGCGGCGGTCTATGGAATTCATCACAAGAGTGCTTCAACAGGACGTGACAATGGCGTTCGGCGCGTTTGCGTTTATCTACATGTCGGATATTCTGTTGGGGCTTATCAACAATGTTCTGCTTCAGGGCGAAAAATTCGAGTGGAAAAAGCTGTGCAACTCGCTGCTGCGGGTGTTGGTCGGCGCGTTTGTGATGCTGGCTCTGATTCTGGCAGTGATACTCATCGAGAAAACCAAAATCGAGGTTTCGAGCGACGTGATGAGCGTCGTGTCGATCTCCGCGTTTGTTGTGCTGTTCTGGAAGGGGTACCGCGAGGGCATGGTCGGCATCTATGAAAAGCTGCGGGGCATGTTCGCGATCGAGGACAACACCGATGTGTCGCAGGAAGCCGGCAAAATCGCCGATTATATGGATTCGGACGAATCGGTCGACGACTATGAGCTGAAGGAGGGCGACGCGCCATGAGTATGCGGATGCCGCTCGATTATATCGGGATCGTGCGCGGCTTTTCCTCTGGCCATCACGGCGTTGACTTTGGCTGGAACGCGCAGTATGGCGGGCCGGGGCATCTGATTCTTGCAGCGGACGCGGGCGTTGTGACGACGGTGATTATCAGCGCGCGCAACAACTACGAGCAATACAGGCAGGGGCTGGAATACGCCGTTTACGGCACCTATGTGGTGCTTGACCACGGCAGCGGTCTCGTCACCCTCTACGGGCATCTCGACGCGACTTCGGTGCGGGTGAAGACCGGCGACCGGGTCGCGCAGGGGCAGCAGCTCGCCAGGATGGGCAACACCGGCACCTCCAGCGGCACTCATCTGCATTTTGAGGTGCGCAAGAACGGCAGCAAGGTAAACGGGCTGGAATATGTGAAGGTGTTCCCCGGTCAGACCGTCAGCGAAAAGAGCAATCTGAAGGACCAGCTTCAATATGAGAGCGAGCCGCTTGAGACGGTGGGCACGCCGGTCAGGCGCGACGAGACGAGGGACCAGATCGAGGTGCGCATTGAAAATCTGCGCGCGCGCAGCGGCGCTTATCTGATGGATAACGTGCTGGGATGGATGAAGCCGGGAATCTACGACGCCGTTGAGATCAGGGATATGCGCGCCGAAGAGAGCAACGGCTATCTCTGGTATCGCACGCAGGATGATTACTGGTGCGCGCAGGTGGAGGGCGTCGACTTTCTGCCCGCCGCGAAGCCGGAGCCCGATCCTGATCCCGAACCCGACGACAGCGGAGACTGGGCGGCCGTCTATGATATTGCGAAAAAGCATGTTGAGGAGGGCGAGCCTCAGGCATAACGCTTCGCACCGCCGCATATCCCTTTTGCGTGAGGAATTCAAAAAAGGGAGCGGTAGAGCGGATGAAAAAGAGATGGATGCGCGGCCTGACGGCGCTGTTGGCCTGCATATTGTTGGTTGGATGTATGCCGGAGCCGGCGGAGGACCCGGGCGGGGGGCAGGATCCGCTTTCGGCGCAAACCTTCAGCGCGGGCGGCGCGCAGGAGCCTGCGCAGCAGGAGGACAACGCCGTGCGCGCGGTGTGGGTGAGCTATCTCGACCTCGCGGACGTGATCGTGGCGGACGAGGCGGACTATCGAAGCCGGCTCGATGCGCTCTTTGAGAATCTCGCGCGCATTCGCACGACCGACGTATATTTTCAGGTGCGCGCATTCGGCGAGAGCCTTTTTGAAAGCGAGGTTCTCGGCACGCGCAACGAGCGCTATGCGCAGTATAGCGCGGCGGTGGACTATCTCGGCCTCGCGCTTGAGCAGGCGCACAGCCGTGGCCTGAGGCTGCACGCGTGGCTGAACCCCTATCGCCTCGGCGCGGTGGGCAGCGGCTATTGCGCCGCGCTTGTCGAGACGCTCTGCGCGCAGGACCCTTACGCGGTGCGGGAATATGAGGGCAATTGGTGGCTCAATCCCGCGAGCGCCTGCGTCAAAGCGCTCAACACCGATTACGCCGCCGAGATCCTGCAAAAATATGAGGTCGACGGGCTGCATCTCGACGATTATTTTTATCCGACGACCGACGAGAGCTTTGACGGGGAGAGCTACGCGGCTTATCTTGAGCAGGGCGGCTCGCTCGAGCTCGCCGAATGGCGGTGCGGCAACGTCAGCGAGCTGATCGCCAATCTTTATGGTAAGCTGCGCGAGCTCGCGCCCGGCGCCCTGCTCGGCGTCAGCCCCGATGCTTCCATCGACCGCGATATGAACCGGCATTATGCCGACGTGCAGCTCTGGTGCACGTCGGAGGGCTATATCGACTATATATGCCCGCAGATCTATTTCGGCTATGACAACGCCACGATGCCGTTTTTATTTACGCTGCGGCAATGGTCCCAGCTTTGCACCGCCGTCGACCTGATCGCGGGCCTGAGCTTTTATAAGGTCGGGGCCTACGACACCTATGCGGGCAGCGGCGCAAACGAGTGGCTGACAAACACCGATCTCATATCCCGCCAGTATCTCGACGCGATTGCCCTGGAAAACTGCCGGGGCGCCGCGTTTTACCGCTATGGGTCGATGTTCGCGCCCACAGATGAGGCGGCGGCGTTTGCGTCGGTCGAGCTGTATAATCTCGAGCTGGTGAGCTGAGTGGTGCGCTTTGCGCTGCGCGGGGTGCGCGTCGAGATTTCGTTCGGTTTCCTGCTGCTTTTGTGCTTTGCGTCGCTTGGCAAACTGGAGTCGATCCTGCTCTGGTCTTTGCTCTTTATGGCGCTGCACGAATGCGGGCATCTCGCCGCGATGCTCGCGACGGGTCAGAAGCCCGCGGCGGTGCGGCTGCGCGCGGGCCGCGTCTCGATTGAACCGCGAACCCAGCTTGCGGGGGAGCGCGCCGAGGCGCTGGTGCTCGCGGCGGGCCCCGCAGTCAATCTGCTGCTTGCGGGCGGCTTTGCGCTCGCGGGCCGCGCGCTCCTTGCCGCCTCCAACCTGCTCATGGCGGGGTTTAATCTGATGCCGGCGGGCGGCCTCGACGGCGGGCGGCTGTTTCGTCTCGCGCTGCGCCGCCGCTTGGGCGCGCGGCGCGCAGAGCGGGTCTGCACCGCCGTGTCGTTTATTTTTTCGGTCGTGCTGCTCACGGCGGGGCTGGTCATATTGACGGGAGAGAGCCGAAACCCGACGCTGCTGCTGGCCGCGCTGTATTTTTTTGTCTCGACGGTGCAGAATCTGCGCGCGCTGTAGTTTTGCGCAGCGATGAAGAAGTGAAAGCGTCCGCCAAAGCGAAGGCCTTTTCACGATTATACGGGAAACCGCCGGCACAGCCGGCAGAAAACGGGCCTGAGAGAAAAGCTACCTCAGGCCCGTTTTGTCTTGTTTGCGCGCGGCGCTTATCAGAAACGCGGCGTTTTGGCGAGGCTTTCTGCGATCTGCTCGTCGGTGGGGATCGTGTCGTCGTTCATCTCGCCGTCGTGATAGCGGCCATAGGCGACCATGTCGAAATACCCGGTGCCGGTCAAGCCAAAGACGATGGTCTTTTCTTCGCCCGTTTCCCTGCATTTCATCGCCTCGTCGATGGCGACGCGGATGGCGTGCGCGCTCTCGGGCGCGGGCAGAATGCCCTCGACGCGCGCGAACTGCTCGGCGGCGGCAAAGACGTCGGTCTGCTTGACCGAGCGCGCCTCCATGAGACCCTCGTCGTACAGCTCGGAGAGGATGCTGCTCATGCCGTGATAGCGAAGGCCGCCGGCATGATTCGGCGCGGGGATAAAGCCGCTGCCGAGGGTATACATCTTCGCGAGAGGGCAGACCTTGCCGGTGTCGCAGAAATCATAGACGTATTTTCCGCGGGTCAGGCTCGGGCAGCTGGCGGGCTCGACCGCGATGAACCGATAGTCGCGCTCGCCGCGCAGCTTTTCGCCCATGAAGGGGGAGATCAGGCCGCCCAGATTCGAGCCGCCGCCCGCGCAGCCGATGATGATGTCCGGCACGACGCCGTATTTGTCCAGCGCGGCCTTGGTCTCGAGGCCGATGATTGACTGGTGCAGCAGCACCTGGGACAGCACGCTGCCCAGCACATAGCGGTAGCCGGGCCGGCTGAGCGCGGCCTCGACCGCCTCGGAGATCGCGCAGCCGAGGCTGCCGGTCGTGCCGGGAAATTCGGCGAGGATCCTGCGCCCGACCTCGGTTGTCTCGGAGGGGGAGGGGGTCACCTGCGCGCCGTAGGTGCGCATGACCTCGCGGCGGAACGGCTTCTGCTCATACGAGACCTTGACCATAAAGACCTTGCAGTCGAGCTCGAAATACGAGCAGGCCATAGAGAGCGCCGTGCCCCACTGCCCTGCGCCCGTCTCGGTCGTCACGCCCCTGAGCCCCTGCTGCCTGGCGTAGTAGGCCTGGGCGATGGCCGAGTTGAGCTTGTGGCTGCCGCTGGTGTTGTTGCCCTCGAATTTATAGTAGATTTTGGCCGGCGTATCCAGCTTTTTCTCGAGGCAATAGGCGCGCACGAGGGGAGAGGGGCGGTACATCTTGTAAAAGTCCCGGATCTCCTGCGGAATGGGAATATAGCGGTCGTCGTCGTTGAGCTCCTGCTTGACGAGCTCGGCGCAGAACACGTTTTCAAGCTCGGCTGCCGTCATGGGCCGGCCTGTGCCCGGGTTGAGCAGCGGCGCGGGCTTGGTTTTCATATCGGCGCGGACATTGTACCAGCTCTGCGGCAGCTCGTTCTCCTGGAGAAAGATTTTGTAGGGAATGGTTTGGTTGGACATGATAAAAGCTCCTTTCGGTGAATCTCCGGGAAGAGGCAGACAAAAACCCCTGTCCCAGAACGTATGAACGCTGGGACAGGGGATAAACCTCTGCGGTGCCACCCGGCTTGGCGCAAAAAAATGCGCCCACCTCGCTTCGCACAGACATGCGAATCATTTTGTTAACGAAGATGCAACTCCGTCTCACCTACCCGTTTTGACGGGTTCGGCTCGCCCTCAAAAGCCCATTCGCTTTCGCGCCGTCTGCCCCGATTTCACCGCCCGGGACTCTCTGAAAGATGCACTTGATCGAAAGCTACTATTTCTTTCTCATCGGTTTAGCCTATTAAAACACGATTTGAGAGAAAATGCAAGCGTTTTTTGCAAAATTTCTCGCTGTGAAAAAAACGCGCCCGCGCGCAAAACCCTCCCCGCGCGTTCTAAGGGGTGATCTTGTCCCATATATATGAGAGCAGGACAGGAAAAAAGGGGATGGAAGGATGAAGCCGATCGGTCTGCTGCTGCAAAAACTACCGCCGCCGCTGCGAGACTTTTTCGCGGACATGCCGCAGGAGGAGCTGGAAACGCTGCGGGAGATCCGCCTGCGGGTCGGCCGCCCGGTCGCGCTGCACACAGCCGCCGGGGTGCGTCTGCGCGGCCCGGGAGAGCTGGTGAGCCAGAAGCTTCTCTGCCAGACCGTCGCGTCGCTGTGCGAGTTCTCGGTTTACAGCCATTCGGATACGATCGGCGAGGGCTATTTCACCGTGCCGGGCGGGCACAGGGTCGGCTTTTGCGGCACCCGCAACAGCTACGGCAAGGTCGACTCCGATTCTGTGAC
>CAZKRQ010000067.1:0-8798 GCA_964555125.1 uncultured Oscillospiraceae bacterium | reverse complement strand
CGTTGATGAGGTTGATGACATTCAGCTTGCCATCGCCCTGTGGTTGATCGTCCTGATTGCCGTTATTATTGTCGGCCGGTTTGTCGCCGCAGGCGACAAGGCCGAGCGCCATAACGAGAACCAAGAGAATCGCAAGAACTTTCTTCATAAAACTTTCCTCCTTTAGGTTCTTACAGCAGCTGCTGAAAGAATTGTGGAAAAGCCACCCTTGTGAGGGCGGTCTTCTTCCATGTTTTATTATCCACTCATTCGGATGTTCTGTCAATTAAAAATAATATCTCACAAGAATTTTGTTGAACTTCACAGTTTCAATACCGGCATTTTGTGAATATTTCATGCGCCGGGCCGCGCAACGCCGCAGCGCCGTTTTTTCAGTGCACCGATCGCAGATCCGCTCCCGGCGCGCTCTCATCTCCATGCCAAAATCGCTGCTTTTCGCGTTCAGAGACGCCAAAACTCCCCGCCGGATACACCGGCGGGGAGTTATCGCAAAAGTCGGATGCAATCCGCCCTTTATTCGCACAGCAGCTTTTCAAGCTTTTGCTTATACAGGACGCCGTCAACGGCGGTGACGACCGTGCAGTTCGGCTCGCTCTTTCCATAGGGGCGGTTCTCAAAGCCTCTCATACCGGCCAGCAGGTGACCGTCATACAGGATGACCTGTCCATAGGTCTCCGGCTCGCCGGTGCACACATGCGAGACGCACGCCGCCGTACCCTTGATGACTTCCGGCCAGAGCATACAGCCGAGCGCCACGGCGTCGCACACATCGATCAGATCCTGCCCACAATGCGCCATGCTGTATTCGCGCAGCTTGCTGTTGATGCGCACCGCGTACTGCGCGACCTCGCTGCCGTTTGCGAGCAGGCGGGCGGTGTCCTCCGCCGTCCACGCAGTCTCGCCGACGCACATGTCATAGCCCACGATCGTCACGGGAACGCCAAAATCCAGCATCACGCGATAGGCCTCCGCGTCGGCATAGACGTTGAATTCGGAGACCGGCGTCGTGTTGCCCGGGCCAAAACCGTTCGTGCCCATCGTCCAGATCGCCTTGGTCTTTTTCATAATTTCCGGCGCCTTCATCATCGCGAGCGCGATATTGGTGGCCGGGCCGATCACCGCGAGCTCCACCTCGCCGGGGTTCTCGCCGACCAGCCGGATAATCGCGTCGGCGGCGTGCTCGCCCTCCTGCGGCTTCATCTGTGGATGAATCAGCCCGCAATCGCCCATGCCGTCCTGGCCGTGGACATTGTGCGCGTGCACCCGCTCGCGCATCAGAGGCCGGTCAGCGCCCATATATACGGGGGGCAGCGGCTTGCGCCCCGACACCTCGGCGGTCATCATGCAGTTGAGGGTCGCCTGCTCGAGCGGCACATTGCCGCTGACCGTGGTCAGCGCCAGCAGATCGACCTGCGGGTCGCGCAGCGCCATAAGCAGCGCCACCGCGTCGTCCGAGCCGGTATCCGTATCAACAATCAGTTTTCTCATAAGACACATCCTCCCATTTTTTTAAATCATAACACAACCGGCTGCGGCGGGTCAATCAAAATCGCCGTCCCGGCGCGCTTCAATTTCGCTTTGCCGCCGGCCGCCGCAACGCGGATATTTTCGAGGGCGCTGCGCAGCAATCACAGGGGAAATTTCGATTGACACGCCCCACGCCAGCCGTTATAATGGAACGAACACAGGCGGGCGGCGTGACCGGCGCTTCATGCAAATATTAGGAAGCCGGCCGCCCGCGTACGGAGAATCTCATCACAAAAACCGAACTTATATCCGGCACAGGCGCGTTTGCGCCGGCCGGCAAAACCAGGCGAAGAAAGAGGGACGACGAGATGAAAATGGATGCAAAAACCGCGCGCAATCAGATCTGGGAGGCGCTGCTCGACGTGGCGCGGCCGGACTCCCGCTTCTGCTGGGATTTCGCGGAATTTATCGCAGACTACGAGGGAAGCGACAAGGCCAACGCGATGTTTGCCGAAACGGATCTGTATAAAAACGCCGAGGTGATTTTTATCACCCCCGACGCGAACCTCGAAACCCTCCGCGAGCGCGCGTTCCGGGATAAAAAAACGGTTCTGATGACCAACGCGGGCATCACGCGCGGCTTTTTCCTCATTGAGCCGGGCATGGTTCCCGAGGGCAAGGAGGAGGTGGCCTCACTGCTTGACGGTGTCGGGCGGTTCTGGAAATACCAGAGCCTCACACAGCTCGAGCAAACGATCCGGCATGTCGATCTGATGATTACAGGCGCCTCCGCGATCACGCCGGGCGGCGTTCGGTTCGGCAAGGGGCACGGCTATTTTGATCTGGAGTGGGCAATCCTCTCCACCCTCGGCATTGCGGACGATTCGACGGCGCTCATCGCCGCCGGCCACGACTGTCAGGTCGTGGATGTGGATATGGTCGTGCAGGAATTTGACGCGATTATCGACTACATCCTCACCCCTACCCGCCTCATCGAAACGCGGCACGAATATCCTCGCCCCAATAAAGGCATTCTCTGGAGCCGCCTCGCCCCCGGTATGCGCGAGCAGATTCCTCCCATTCAGGAGCTGTGGTGCCGTAGTCATTGCCGTTGACCTGCGCCTTGCTTTGAGGACGACCAAAGCGCACAGACTCAACCTCTACGCCGAACAGGCCGTGGGGTTGAGTTTTATTGTCCATATTTGTCATGTCTACCTGACAAAAAGATGCGCAGCTCGAAGATCTCGGCTTTATCGGTTTTTTCAGCGACTCAAGGGCCGTGAAAAAATATCACGCGCCGTGGATGTAAAACAGGGACTTTCTCGGGCGGACGGAACTCGAATCCCGCCGGCGTTCATTTTAAACCTCTGAATGACAATTCGTGGCTTTTTTACTACAGAGGCTTCAGCCCGGTTCAACATGACAGGCTAAAAAGAAAAAAGCCATGCCGCAACTAAGAGCGAAAAAAGCAGGCACTTTTGTGCCTGCTTTTTCCGCTTCGCCTTTTGGACGCTGATTTTTTGCAATCTTATTGGGCCCCACACCATCCAATCCCTCTTTTAACAGAGGGACGGGGCTGAAACAGCGGAAAGTCAAATCCGCCGCTCAGTCGTTGACATACGGCAACAAAGCGACCTGACGGGCCCGCTTGATGGCGACGGTCAGCTCACGCTGGTGGCGCGCGCAGGTGCCGGTCACGCGGCGCGGGATAATCTTCGCGCGCTCGGAGATGAACTTGCGCAGACGCGCAGTGTCTTTATAGTCGATGTGATCGCAGGTGCGGTCGACGCAAAACTGGCAGACCTTTCTGCGGCGGGGACGCGGGCCGCCCCGGAATGGACGCTCGGGCCGGGCCGGGCGTTCGCCGCGCTGCTCAGCGCCGGCATTTTCGGTGCGCTGGGGCTGTTCCGCTGCTCTTTCTGTTGTATTCTCCATAACGGTACTCCTTTTTTTAATTTACGGCTCAGAACGGCAGATCATCGTCGTCGCTGATAACGGCAAAGTCATCGTTTTCGCCGGAGGAAAAAGAGGGCTCGGGCATCGCGGGCGGCGCATCATAGCTGCTCGGAGCGGGCGCCGCGCCGCTTGAGGCGCTCTTGCTTTCGGTAAAATAGACGTTGTTCGCAAGAATCTCAAACGCTTTGCGGTTTTTTCCCTCTTTGTCGGTATAGGTGCGGGTTTGAATCGAACCCTCCACCGCCATCATCTGCCCTTTCTTGAAATAGCGGCAGATAAACTCCGCCGTATTTCTCCAAGCAACGATGTCGATGAAATCGGTCTGGCGCTCTGCGCCCTGTTTGACATAGGAGCGGTTGACCGCCAACGTAAAGGTCGTGACCGATATGTTGGTCGGCGTGTGGCGCAGCTCGGGGTCAGCTGTGAGCCGGCCCATCAAGGCAACCTGATTCAGCATAGCCGCCTCCTGTTATTTCGACGGCTCGTCCTTGCGCACGATGATCGTGCGAAGAACGCCGTCAGTGATCTGGTAAACGCGGTCGAGCTCTTTGATGAAATCGGCGGGCGCTTCGAAGTTTACAAGAACATAGTAACCTTCGGTTTCATCCTCGATTTCATATGCCAATTTGCGTTTTCCCCATTCGTCAACCGACTCCACCGTGCCGTGTGCGGCGATGAGGTTGGTGAACTTCTCGACCAGCGCCTTGGTGGCGTCCTCGTCGAGCTTGGTGTTGAGCACCATAATGGTTTCATACTTCGCTGACATATTTGCACCTCCTTCTGGACTTAAGGCCTACGGTGTAGGCAAGGATTGCCGCGCGCGCCTGCGCGCAGAACAAAGCTAGTATAACAGCTCGCGGCGCGAATGTCAAATGCGAACCGGCGGGGTCAGAAAGACAAGCTGCGCAGATACGCCGCGAAATCCTCCCCGATTTCGGGATGCTTCAGCGCCGTCTCGACGATCGCCTTCATCATGCCGAGCTTATTGCCCATGTCGTAGCGGATACCCTCGAAATCGACCCCGATCGTGCCCGCGCCGCGCGCCAGCTCGCGGATGGCGTCGGTCAGCTGGATCTCGCCGAGCGCGCCGGGCGGAAGGGTCTCGAGGATGGAGAAGACCTCGGGGGTCAGGATGACCCGCCCAAGGATGGAGTACAGCGAGAAAATCTGCTCGGGCCGCGGCTTTTCGATCATGTCGTCGATGCAATAGAGGTTGTCCCGAATGGGGTGCACACGCATGGAGGAATATTTTTGGATCTGCTCCTGCGACACCTGCTTGATGCCCAGGGTGGGCAGCCCGAATTCATGGTAGGCGTCGATGAGCTGACGCGTCACCGGCACGTCGGACATGATGACGTCGTCGCCGTAGAGCACGGCGAAGGGCTCGTCGCCGACAAAGCTGCGGGCGCACCAGATGGCGTGGCCCAGGCCCTTGATCTCCTTCTGGCGCAAAAAACAGATGTTTGCGAGATTGGCGGGCTGAATGGCGCTTTGCAGAAGCTCGGTTTTTCCGCTCTTTTCGAGCGCCGCTTCCAGCGACGGGTGACGGTCGAAGTGATCCTCGATCGCGTCCTTGCCGCGGCTGGTGATGATGAGAATATCCTCGATGCCGGCGTTGACGGCCTCCTCGACGATATACTGAATGGCGGGCTTATCCACAATGGGCAGCATTTCTTTGGGAATCGCCTTGGAGGCGGGCAAAACACGGGTCCCCATCCCGGCGGCGGGGATAACAGCCTTTTTGATTTTCATATGGCATGGCTCCTCACACTTTGATTCGGTTTGAATGCTTCACCCCTGTGAAGCGGGAGATGTGCGGGTGAAAGACCTGCAAATTAAAAGAGGGGAAACGACGCGCCGGACAGGATCAGAAGAAGAAAGCTCGCCGTCGTCAAAGCGAAATAGAGCACGCAGACACAGACGAGGGCGACCCGGCTCGGCCCGGCGGCGCGGTGGAGACGAAGCTGATAATCCTGCTCGCTGACGCTCGCCTGCTGCATCGCTTTGATGCGCCGCGCGGAGGCCTTTCGATAGATATAGACCGCAAACAGCCCCCAAAAACAGTTGACGAGGATGCCGACATACGAGCAGACGGTGGAGAGGGTCGCCCAGGTCGACGCGGCGATGCCCAGCGTATAGCCCATCGGCACGAGATAGGTGGCGGCGGCAATCGGCAGCTTGAGCAGGATGTCGAGGCCGAAGGCAATCGCCGCGGCGCCCCAGACCTTCCGATAGAGAAAATAGAGATAGGGAAAAAGCATCGCGCTCCAGGTGAAGGACATTTTGCGCCCGGTTTCATCCTGCATCTTGAAATTGTAGAGATAGTAACCGAGGCTCGTCGCGATATAGGTCATCCAGTCCTTCACGCCGATGCCGTCGAAGCTCCTGTCCTTCAGCTCGCGCTCGTAAAACTCCATGCGCTGCGGGTCGATTTCCGGCGGCGTGTTGGGGGGCGGGTCGAGATAGATAGGGGGCGGCGGCGGGATATAGCGAGGGTCGGCTTCACCCGCAAGAGGCGCGCCGCAATGCTTGCAGAAGCGGGCCTGCGGGGCGCAAAGCGTGCCGCAGGTTTTGCAGAAAATGCCGTCGCCGCCGTTATCCGGCGGCGCCTCGACGGGAGGCGGAGACCAGGAGAACTCCGTCCCGTGCCGCTCTTCGTTGGCGCAGCGCCCATGTTCTTTATAGCAGCTGCGGTGATGGGGCGTGCCGCATTCGGGACAAACCGCGAGATCGTCGTTCTCGGTCAGGGGCTTGCCGCAATAGGGGCAGGTGGCGTTATACAATGCGAACATGATTCCCTCTTTTCAAAAGCGCTCGCCGCGCGGAAATGGATTGTTGCTTTTATTGTATTATATTCGGCGGAAAAAAGCAAAAAATTGACACAAAACTTTTTACAGGCGCTGTAAAAAGGACCTGAGATCGAACAGAGCGGGAAGTTTTGACTTTTACCGCCGGCATTTTGTATAATAGAACGCGAATGTATGGATCGCAAAAAATGATCCTGAAATAAGGAGAAGCTATGCTGATTGTTGACGAATATAACCAGAGGCTCGCCGCGGCGGGCGAGGCGGTCGCCGAGCTGGTGCAGGCATTTAATCTGGAACAGACAAAAAAAGATCTTGAGGAGCTTGAGCAGCTCACCGCCGAGCCCGATTTTTGGAACGACGCCGATCGCAGCCGGCAGGTGCTCTCGCGGCAGAGCGAGCTGAAGAACCGCGTTGAGGACGCGGCGCGGATGCAGGAAATGCGGGACGACGTCGCGACGCTGATTGAGATCGCCGTCGAGGCGGACGACGAGGAGATGGCGGGGGAGATCGAGCAGGCCCTGACGGCGCTCGAGAGCACGGTTGAAAAGCACCGCCTCGCGACGCTGCTGACGGGGGAATATGACGCGAACAACGCGATCCTCACCTTTCACGCGGGCGCGGGCGGCACCGAGGCGCAGGATTGGGCGCAGATGCTCTACCGCATGTATACCCGCTTTGCGGCCGCGCACGATTTTAAGGTCACAGTGCTCGACTATCTCGACGGGGACGAGGCGGGCCTCAAAAGCGCCTCGATTCTGCTGGAGGGGCGCAACGCCTACGGCTATCTCAAAAGCGAAAACGGCGTGCACCGGCTGGTGCGGGTGTCTCCCTTCGACGCCTCGGGCCGGCGGCACACCTCGTTCGCCTCTCTTGAGGTCATGCCCGAGCTTGCCGACGACAACGAGGTCGAGATTCGCGACGAGGACATCAAAATGGATGTTTACCGCTCGTCGGGCGCGGGCGGGCAGCATGTCAATAAGACTTCTTCCGCCGTGCGGCTGACCCATATCCCGACCGGGATCGTCGTCGCCTGCCAGAATGAGCGCAGCCAGTTTCAAAACCGGGATATGGCGATGAAGATGCTCAAGGCGAAGCTGGTGCAGATCAAGGAGAAGGAGCATCTCGACAAGATCGAGGACATCAAGGGAAACCAGATGGAGATAGCCTGGGGTTCGCAGATTCGCAGCTATGTCTTTATGCCCTATACGATGGTGAAGGACCATCGTTCGGGGTTTGAGACGGGCAATGTCAACGCGGTGATGGACGGCGATCTCGACGGCTTTATCAACGCCTACCTCGTGATGAAGAGCAGGGAGAGCTGATTATGCAGGTCAATCAAAGAGTAAAGCGTATGGTGTTTGCGGCGGTCATCGCCGCTATCTATGCGGCGCTCAGCCTCGCGCTCGCCCCGCTCTCCTTCGGCCAGGTGCAGCTGCGCGCCTCCGAGGCGCTGACCGTGCTGCCACTGTTTAGCCCGTGCGCGGTGTGGGGCGTGACCCTCGGCTGCCTGATTACCAATATGGTCGGGCTCGCGACGGGGGCGAATGTCGCGGGCCTTGTCGACGTCTTTGTCGGGACGGCGGCGACGCTGGCCGCCGCGCTGCTCACGCGGGCTCTGCGCAGATACCGCTGGAGGGGGCTGCCGCTGCTCGCAACACTGCCGCCTGTGCTGCTCAACGCGGTCGCGGTCGGCGCGGAGCTCTATTTCGTGCTCTCGCCGGGCGCGGGCCTTGTGGTACTGCTCGGCTTCATGGGCTCGGTCGGGCTCGGTCAGCTCGGCGCGTGCACGGTGCTCGGCCTGCTGCTGGTCAAGGCGCTCGAAAAGACGGGCGCGCACCGGCTGCTGGAAAGCCTTTAAACGGGAGCCCGGGACAGACGGGCCGAAAAACAGACCGCGCGGCGCGCCGGAATGCGCGCCGCGCGTTTTTTGTGCGCGTAAAATATGACGAAAATAGGCGCTCGAAAAAGCGGACAATCGTTCAAAATAGACAAAATGCCGCAGAGCCCACGCGAAAAAATGAAAAACGAGAAAAACAAAGATTTTGCATAAATAATAGAGATATTAGGAGAAAAATAAATATTTATTGCCGCAGAAATTAGAAAAATCGTGAAAAACGCGCGTTTTTCACGAGAAAATACAGAAAATATAGGATGTTGACAAAGCTTAAATCGCTCATTATAGTATGGATATTGTCCATAAAAGGAGCGGGCAAGAAACCCGATACCCGGTCGTGTCGCTGTAGCCGTGCGAGAGCATGGTGTAACAAACCTTTTTGCGGGGTGACGCGCAGCCGGTATCGCTCGTCAAAAAGGCGAGAGCAAGAATAACCGCAAAGGGGTAAAACAATGGAAAACAAAGTTCTGGTGCGTCTCGACGAATGCTCCATCGCGTTTGACGGAGAGACCATCCTCGACAGCCTCAGCCTCGACATCCACGACGAGGAGTTCGTCACCCTTCTCGGGCCGAGCGGCTGCGGCAAAACGACAACTCTGCGCTTTATCGGCGGCTTTCTGACGCCGGACAGCGGCAGGGTGTTTTTTGACGGCAGGGACGTGACCCATGTGCCG
>CAZKRQ010000066.1:2873-8816 GCA_964555125.1 uncultured Oscillospiraceae bacterium | reverse complement strand
CATTGTTGCCGCCTATACGGCCACACGCAACCGACCAAAGAAAGAGAGAAGTGCGAAAATGGAAAAGATAAAAAAACGTCGCGGAGATCGAAAAGACGGCGTATTGCTGCGCGATCTGGACGCAATGCATTATATCATGCCGATGATCTATCCCGGCCGCTGCGACAACGAAGCGTACATATTCGAACGCATTGAGCTGGACGCGATCAACGCCTGGCTCGCGGAAAAGAACAGGGACTGCGGCGATTTTCCCTACACGATGTTTCACTTTATCGTCGCCGCGCTGCTCAAAACGATCTATCACAGGCCCAAAATGAACCGCTTCATCGCGAACAAAAACGTATATCAGCGCAACTATCTGAGCGCCTCGTTTGTCGTCAAAAAGCAGTTCTCCGACAACGGCGCGGAGGGGCTGGCATTTATTTACGCCGAGGAGGACGACACCGTCGAGACCATTCACGAGAAAATCCGCCGCAAGGTGCAGGGCCTGCGGGCAGAGGATGCCGCCGAATCCGCGCCCAAAAAGGGCGGCTCGACCGACGACAGCATGGAGATTCTCAATAAGATGCCTCGTTTTCTCTCGCGGTTTCTTCTCTCAAAGCTTATCCCCTTTCTCGACCGCCACGGCTGGTGCCCGAATTTTCTCATCGAGTCCGACCCCTATTATTCGACCGTGCTTTTATCCAATCTTGGCTCGATCAAGCTCTTGTGGGGCTATCACCTTCTTACCACCTGGGTAACCAATTCCTTTTTTTGAATCATGGGCTAAAATAAAAAGCGGCCGGTCTATGATGCCGACGGCAACGCGTCGATTCACGAGACAGTCGACCTCGGCTTGACGATCGACGAACGGCTCGCCGACGGCTATTATTACGCCAAAACCATTCGGCTGTTCAAGCATCTGGCGCAGCATCCCGAATTGCTGGAGCGCCCGCTCAAGGAGGAGGTAGCATATGAATAACGAAGTCAAAACCCCGTGGCTGAAGAGCCTCGGCGACATCCCCGCGACGCTGAGCTATTTTCAGGGCTCGCTGTACGGCGCGATCGAGAAGACCGCCGCGCAGTATCCCGATTTTATCGCCTATGATTTCATGGGCCGAAAGACCACCTATAAGAAGTTTGTCAGCGACATCAACCAGTGCGCCCGCGCGCTCAAGGCCATCGGCATCCGCCCCGGCGACCGCATCACGATCTGTATGCCCAACTGCCCGCAGACCGTCGTCATGTTTTACGCGGTCAACCTTGTCGGCGGCATCGCCAACATGGTGCACCCGTTGTCGAGCGAGAACGAGCTCAAATTTTACGTCAACGAATCCAAGAGCATCGCGGTCGTCACGCTGGATCAGTTCTACCACAAATTCGAGAGCATCCGCCAGGAAATCGACGTGACCAACATCATCCTCGCGAGCATCCGCGACGAGCTCTCGCCCCCTGTCCGCGCCGGCTATATGCTCACCGAGGGGCGCAAGATCCAGAAGATCCCGAAGGACGCGCCGGTCATCCGCTGGAACCGCTTTATCGCGATGGGCAACAACTTCCACTATAAATATAAGGTCGAGAAAAAGGGAGACGACCCCGCCGTTATCCTCTACAGCGGCGGAACGACCGGCACCACCAAGGGCATTCTTCTCACCAACCTCAACTTCAACGCGCTCGGCGCGCAGATCGTCGCCACCAACCCGATGTACCGCCCCGGCGACAAGATGCTCGCCGTCATGCCGATGTTCCACGGCTTCGGCCTGGGCGTCAGCATCCACTCGATTCTCGCGGGCGGCGGCCGCTGCGTGCTGGTGCCCCGCTTCACGCCCGACAGCTACGCCAAGCTGCTCAAAAAGCACAAATGCAACTTTATCGCGGGGGTGCCGACGCTGTATGAGGCGCTGCTGCGCCTGCCGACAATGGACGGCGTCGACCTCTCTTTCCTGAAGGGCGTGTTCAGCGGCGGCGACTCTCTCTCCATCGAGCTCAAAAAGCGGTTTGACAAATTCCTTTACGACCACAACGCGCCCATTCAGATCCGCGAGGGCTACGGCACGACCGAGACTGTCACCGCCTGCTGCCTGACGCCGCCCCACCTCGCCAAGGAGGGCAGCATCGGGCTCCCCTTCCCCGACACCTACTTCAAGATCGTCAAGCCGGGCACCCAGAAGGAGGTCCCCTACGGCAAGGAGGGCGAGATCTGCATCGCGGGCCCGACCGTAATGCTCAAGTATATCAACCATCCCGAGGAGACCGCGCAGACCCTGCAAACCCACGCGGACGGGCTCACCTGGGTGCACACCGGCGATCTCGGCATGATGGATGAAGAGGGCTTTATCTACTTCCGCCAGCGCATCAAGCGCATGATTATCACAAGCGGCTACAACGTCTATCCGTCTCAGCTCGAGAATATCCTCGACGCGCACGAGCTCGTTCAGATGAGCTGCATCATCGGCATCCCCGACGCCTATAAAATGCAGAAGGTCAAGGCGTTTGTTATGCTCAAGCCCGGCGTCGCGCCCTCGGCCGAAAACAAGGACATCCTGATGGCGTATTGCAAAAAGAATATCGCCAAATACGCCCTTCCCTGCGACATCGAGTTCCGCGACCAGCTCCCCAAAACGCTGGTCGGCAAGGTCAACTATCGCCAGCTTGAGGAACAGGAGCTCGCAAAAATCCAAAAAGAAAACGAGCAGGCGGCCGCCAGACAGCCTGAGCCCGTGCACTGATCTCTCCGTTCCACTCAAAATCGCCCCCTCTTCTGCGGCTGCGGTGCCCGTGCAACAGCCCTCTTCCCCCGTATAAGCTCCAAAATAGTGGATAAGCCTCCGTCAAAAAATCCCTGCGCTTCTCGGCGCAGGGATTTTTTGTCTGAGTTAATAGAATCCCCCTTTAGAAGAGGGCCATCTCCATCTGCATACGGGCAAACGGCCGCGGGTTTCCAAAGGGTCTTCGACCCTTTGGCGCCGGTGCGGGGCGCGCAGCCCCGCGACCTCGCGTCACCAGTCCTCCTCGATGGGGTTGCCCGCGAGCAGATCGACGCAGGCCTGCTCCACCCGCTCGACGAAGGTATCGACCATGGCGAACTCGCCCGCTCCGTTGACAAACACGTTGACCCGCCGCGCCGCGCCGGGATACAGCTGCATCAGGTCGTCGGGCTTGGCCGCGTCGCTGTAATCGTAGGTGATCTGCATCACCGGGCTACCCGCGGGCTCCAGCGCGCCCAGATACTTCCCGTCATGCGCGGCACTGGTCAGCAGGCGGAAAAAGGCGCGGAACAGCTCGGTGTCGACCACCTGCCCGTTGCAGGTCACAACGGGATTCCTCAGATCGGTGTTGTCGATCTCAAAGCGGTATTCTCCCCGCGAGCCCGAAACGGTGACGCCGTCGAGATCCATAATCAGCGGCGTGAGGAACCAGCGCAGGAACAGCTTGTCATATTGCAGGTCGACAAACGCGGGCCGCCCGATCTGATAGACAACGCCGGTCCCGTCGAGCATGGAGAGGAAGGCGTCGTCCTCCAGCCGCACCAGCTTGAGCACACAGTGCACAAGCGCGTCGCCGCTCACCATATCGTATTCGGCGACCATATATGGCTCGTCGAAGCCGAGCGCCGCAATCTCCTCCCCGGTGAGGTTATAGCCGACGATGTCGGTCGCCTCGATGCCGAGCAGCGAGCCGAGAATCTGGATGCCGTAGGTCTGATCTAGCTGATAGGTCCCCGCGCCCTGAACGAGATGGGTCGCCGTCCCGAACGAGAGCGCTTCAAGGCGCGTCGCCTCGTCCGCGCCCGACGTCGTCCGCACCGTAACCGGCTGCGCGAGCGGGCCGCCCGAAAAGGTCGCGTCCCGCACAGCGGAGAGAGGGCTCGTCACCGTGAGCTGCGGCGTCGCATAGCGGGAAATCACCAGCTTTTTGGACGCCAAAAAGGGCTCGGCGAGCTCCGGGGCCATCAGATAGATGCCGTCAACGCCCTCGACGCCGACATAATAGCTTCGGCTCACCGTCTCCTGATTGCCGATATGCAGCGTGACCACATCGCCGTCAAAGAACTCGATCACCGCCGTTGCGGCCGGATCGTCGAGCCCGTAATCGGCGGGATCCGCCCCCTCCTTCGCCACGCGCTGCCCGGCGCGCAGCTGCCCGCAGTTGGTCATGAACTCGACAAAGGCGTCGAGATCACAGATTTCGGGCGGGATGTCGTCGAGCACATAGCCATCCTCGTCGTAATAATAGCGAAATTCTCCCGTTTCATTGGAGACCGCGACCGACGCAATATCGACCGGCTGCGCGTCGGTAAAGACCGCGGCGGCGGCGACGATCTCCTTCGGTTGACGGAGCAGGAGAAGCAGCGTGACAAACAGCGCCACACAGACCGCCGCCAGAATCGCGGCGGCGCGCACCAGCTTTTTCATTATTTGTACCTCCGCACCAGCCAAACCGCCACGCCCGCCGCAATGATCAGCAGCGGAACAGCGCCCGCGAGCACTACGCCCAGCGTCGTCGCCTGCGCGCTGGTCACGCCGAGCGTCTTGCCCTCAAGGGTTTTGGACTGAATATTGACGATGTCCTCCCTCTGCGTGAGGTCGCCCAGAAGATTGAGCAGGTATTCGGCGTTGGTCAGCGACGAATTCTGCAAGCAGAGCGCGTCGAGCATGGCCGTCGACGACGACGCGACGATGTGTGACTCCGCCTGCGCGCCGCCGGACGCCGTATAGCTCGAAATCACCAGCGCGGGCATCGGCCCCCAGATCTCGGCCTCCGAGGCCGTAAAGCTCTCCGCCGCGTCGGAGGGCCGGACGCCGGCCGACGCGCAGAACGAGAGCAGGGTCTGCACATAATAGCCGTCCTTTGAGGAGAACAGCGCCTGCATCGGGCGCGCCATCGGCATCAAAAACGGCGTCGACGCGTCCTTCAGCCCGCTGGTGTAGGCGTTGTCCTCATAGTCCACGACGGGATAATAGGGCTGATACTGATAGGTGCGCTCGGCGCTTGTCTCAAACACCGCGCCGTCGAGATAGGCGATGCCCCACTCCGACAGAAACGCGTCGAGATTGGGCAGCGCACCCTGCCCCGCGCCAGCGGCGTAAAAGAGTGTCCTGCCGTATTCGCCGCCGTTGTAGAGAAACGCGTCGAGCTTGCGCACCACATCCTCCGACAGGTCGGCCGTCGGCGCGAGAAGCAGCGCGGCGTCGAAGCCCTCGAGGGAATCGGTCGTCAGATTGACCGACGCGAGATCGTAGTTGTTATCCGCGAGCAGCGCCGTGAAGATCTCGGCGCTGGAGACGCCGTTGCCGGTCAGCACCGCGACGCGCACCGGGTCGGCGCTCGTGACGTTGACAATCGCGGAGGTCAGCGCCGCCTCCGCGCGCGAGGACTCGAACGCCAGCTCGCCCGACGCGGTGTAGGTGTAGTTGAAGAGATTGCCCACCAGAATATGCTTGATCCGCTCGCCGCTCTTGACGATCAGATCCCCGTTCGCGAGCGAAAGGTCGGGAAAACGCGCCGCGAAGGTCGGGTCGGAGGCGTAATCCACCCAGGTCAGCTTGATCTTGTCCGAATAGCGCGGATATTGATTGAGAATCCGCTTGGCCTGCTCGAGATAGACCGAGCCGCCAAAGCTGTCCTCGGAGGAAAGCACATAGATCTCAACCGGCATATCAAGCCTCTCGAGCAGGGAGATCGTCTCGTCGCCCACCTCATACGCCGCGTTTTCCGTCAGGTCGGTGTAGAGCCTGTAGCGGTTGGAGAGCACCAGCGTGATGCCGTTAAAGAGAAAGACCGCGACGACAATCAGCAGCGCGATCAGCGCAAAAAGAAGGTTCATTTTGACCGAGTGATTGAGCTTTTTCATCTTCCCCACCTCCCTCAGTTCCAGCGGCGGCGCTCGAGCACCAGGACGGTCAGGCTCAGAAACAGCGCCGCGACGCTCAAAAAGAAGCAGACGTTGGAAAGGTCGATCAC
>CAZKRQ010000066.1:0-2863 GCA_964555125.1 uncultured Oscillospiraceae bacterium | reverse complement strand
TATACGAGAAGAAGGTGCGCAGCGCCCGGCTCGAAACGACATAATAGAGCGCGTCGACCAGAACGAGAAACAGGCTGACGCCGAAGCCGCACACCGCCGCGATCACCTGGCTTTCGGTGATGGAGGAGATGAACAGGCAGATCGCGATCAGGCTCGCGCCGAGCAGGAACAGGCCGATAAAATTTCCGAAAACAACGGGCCAGTCGGGCGCGGAATACACCTCGATCACAACCGCCATCACGAGCGTCGAGGTGATCGCGATGGCGTAAACGCACAGCGCGGCGAGATATTTGCTCAGCACGATGCCGGCGCGGGAAACCGGCGCCGTCAGCAGTGTCTGCTCGGTTTTTGAGCGCCGCTCCTCGCTGAGCAGGCGCATCGTCAACACCGGGACGAGGAACAGCACCACCGAAAAGAGCATGGAAAAAAGGGTCGACATGTCGGTCGTGTTGCGATAAAGATTGTAAGTGAAGAAATAGTACCCGGTGAAGAAATACATCGCGCCGATAAACACATAGCCGAGCGGCGACTGGAAATAGGCGCGAAATTCGCGTTTGAGTATTGCCGTCATTTTCTGCCTCCCTCCGCCATGGTGGCGGTGTCGCCGATGAGGTTGAGGAACACGTCCTCAAGCGACATCTCGTTGCCATAGGTGCGCAGCAGGGGCAGGTCGGCCTTCGCGAGCGCGCGAAACACGTCGGCGCGTATGTCGCTGCCCGGCCGCCCCTCGATCGTATAGTCGTAGGCGCCCGGCTCGGTCTGCGCGAGGCGGCGCACCTTTTTGACCTCCCGAATCTGCTCGAGCGCGGCCGTCACCCGCTCGGGCTCGCCGAGCACCCGCGCCACCAGCTTATGGGTCGAGCGCACTTGGCTCGCCAGATTACCCGGCGTGTCGTCGGCGATGATCTTGCCGCCGTTGATAACGATCACGCGGTCGCAGATCGCCTGGATTTCCGAAAGGATATGCGAGGAGACGATCACGGTGCTCGTTTTGCCCGAGGCCTTGATAAGCTCGCGAATCTCGATGATCTGCGAGGGATCGAGCCCGACGGTCGGCTCGTCCAGAATCAGCACCTTCGGGTGCCCGATGAGCGCCTGGGCAAAGCCGACGCGCTGGCGATAGCCCTTGGAGAGGTTGCGGATCATCCGCCCCCGAATATGGGTGATCCCCACCCGCTCGCAGATTCCGGCGAGGTGCTTTTCCCTCTCCTGCCGGTTTTTGCTCACGCCCTTCAAATCACAGATAAAGCGCAGGCACTCATCGACCCGCATCTCGGGATAAAAGGCGAGCTGCTCCGGCAGATAACCGATCACCCGCTTGGCCCGCTTGCTGTCGCTGACAATGTCGTGCCCGTCGATCTTGACCTCCCCGCTCGTCGCGCTGATATACCCTGTCAGAATATTCATGGTGGTCGACTTGCCCGCGCCGTTCAGGCCGAGAAGGCCGACGATCTCACCGCTCTTGATGGAAAAGCTGATCCCGTCGATCGCCAGCTTATCGCCGTAGCTCTTCACCAGATTTTTGACTTCAATCAAATTCACTGCACCTCATTTCACCGAATCGCGGCGCCGGCCGCCTTCGGGTCTATCACATTATAGCATTTTCTTTCAAAAACGCAAAAATAACCGCCGCAGGGACGGTTATCACGCAGATTTCTCAGCTGTCAGATAAATTCAAATCGCGGGTCGTCGATTTCGAGCTCTTTGGGACGGTCGCAAAAAACGCGGTCAAAGGCGTCGATCTCCTGAAAGCGCAAAAAAGAGGGGCGTCCGATCTTGCTGGAATCGAGCAGCAAAAACTTTCGGTCGCAGTTCTCCAGCGCGATCTGCTTGATGAGCAGGCTCTCCATATTCGAGATATACGACATGTTTTCCTGCAAATCGACCCCCGAGCAGCCGAAAAAGCCGATGTCAAAATGATAGCGCCGCATCGCCTGCTGGGCCTCCGGGCCGACATTGACCGCGTATTGCGGCAGAAAGACGCCGCCGACGATATGCACCGTCGCGACCGGATTTCTCAGCTCGCGCACCGCCAGCTCGTTGTAGGTGACAATGTGTATTTTCTTGTTTTCCAGATACTGAATCAGCGGCGTGATCGTCGAGCCACCGTCCAAAAAGACGCAGTCCCCCTCCTTTACCTGCTTCGCCGCGTGTTGGGCGACAAGCCCCTTGGCGTCCGGGTTCAGCGCCGCCTTTTGCTTCATGGTTAGCTCGACGTTGTCGAGATAGCCCTCCAGCGCCGCGCCGCCCTGAATGCGGATGAGCTTGCCCGCGGCCTCCAGCTTTTCAAAATCTCGCCGGACAGTGATCTCCGAGATTTCGAGCTGCGCCGCGATCTCCTTGAGGCTGACGATGCTCTTTTTGTTCAGGCAATCCATAATATACAATCTGCGCTCTGAAGCCAGCAATCCGAAGCCCCCTCCTTTCACGGTTCGGGCTCTTAGCGCCCTTGGTATTTATATTACATGAATGCACAAATAAGCGCAAGAACTTTTGAGAATTTTAGAAAAAAGATGAATCTTCTTTTTATTTTTCCCCATCTCCCCTCGCGTATGATTGCCCCCGGTCACGTCGGTGTGATAGAATTGTGCAAAGACGTATTTGCGAAAGGCGGCGACCGTTATGCTCCATCAGATCCATCATATCGCGATTATCGGCAGTGATTATGAGGCGTCCAAGCGCTTTTATGTCGATCTGCTCGGTCTGCGCCTCCTTCGGGAGCAGTATCGCGAGGAGCGTGGAGACTACAAAATCGACCTGGCCTGCGGCGAACAGGAGATCGAGCTCTTGATCAAAAAAGACGCGCCCAAACGCCCGAGCTACCCGGAGGCGCTCGGCCTGCGGCACCTGGCCGTTCGGGTCG
>CAZKRQ010000065.1:7549-8853 GCA_964555125.1 uncultured Oscillospiraceae bacterium | reverse complement strand
ATGCGCAGCTTGTCTGCGCGTTTGAGGTAGCGGTGCGCGCGACGACGAGCACCCCTGCTTCGCAGGCCCGGTAGGCGCTCTGTTTTCTTATCTCACCCCCGCTTAACAGCGAGCTTTCACGGCGCGCGGAAAGGAGCAGGCATGTCGAACTATGAACCAACCGCTGTATTTTCCCTGTCCAAGGTCAAGGACGAGGAGATCAAGCGTGTGCTGACCGAGGTGCACGACGCGCTACAGGAAAAGGGCTATAACCCCGTCAGCCAGATCGTCGGCTATATCCTCTCTGAGGACCCGACCTATATCACCACCAACCGCAACGCCCGGTCCATGATGTGTTCGCTTGACCGCGACGACCTGCTGCGCGCGATGGTGAGAGCCTTCCTTGAAAAAGATTAGGAAAGGATGGCAGGCAACGATGGCAGATCAGCTCAGCTATAAAGGCCGCCCGCTGGTGCGCTGCAACAACGAGCTCTATTACGGCAACCCCAGCGACAGCCACGTCGTATTTATTCAGATTTTGAACACGGAGGAGAAGGACGGCGTGCCCGTCGCGAACAAGGTGCATGTGCAGCTTCTCTCCAACGACCCGTCGCTCGGGCCCAACGCCCGCATCATCAAGCAGAGCGACAAAAACACCCTCTACAGCGCCCTCGACATCGGCTATATCTGGCTCGAGCGGGCGTTGTCGGGCAAATAAGCGGATAGGACCAAAAAGGGAAGCTGTCTGTTGACGGCTTCCCTTTTACTTGGTTTGCGTCTTCGATTCACAGAAAAGGCGCGCGGCCGCTTCGGCCCGGCGCGGGAGGCTTGCCCCTGCGTAGACACGCGCAGAAAAGAGAGCCGCCGCCCACTGGGCGGCGGCTCTGCGCGTCTATGACATTTGTTCAGTTATTGGCGGGTCCGAGGCCGGCGGGGTAGGCTGAGGCATTTGAGTTCCGCAGCCATAATCACAAAGCCCATTACCATCGGCATCGACATGGTCCTTTTTCTTCACAATCTCTGTCTGCTCATCTGGGCATCTACTACACTTTTTTACTATCTTTCCCTCGCTTGTGCAAGTAGCTTCAGTTGTTGTTGTCTGGTAATCGTGCCCAAGTGCGTCAATGGGTACTGACTGTGTCGCTGTACAACCGTTTCTTTCGCATTTTTGATTTCGTGCACCTGCGGTAGTGCAAGTGGGTTTGGTTGTTGGCTCTCCAACATCAACCCACAAATGCCCCATCGGGTCTGCGGTTTTCACTGTCTGTGTTTTTCCGCAGCCGGCTCTGGCGCATTTCTGTTCTTTTGTTCCTTCCGCTTCACAG
>CAZKRQ010000065.1:0-7539 GCA_964555125.1 uncultured Oscillospiraceae bacterium | reverse complement strand
TCCCTCCTCGGTGCAGGTGGGCTCTTTCTTGGTTGTGTACTCGCTCCACTTGTGCCCCAACGCGGGCTTCTCCGGGTCGTCGACCCACTGCGTCTCGCCGCAGTTCTTGCATTTCTGCTCGAGCTGCCCGGCCAGCTCGCAGGTCGGCTCCTGCTTCTTTCCCGTGTTCTCCCACTCGTGGGTGGTGCAGGCCTTCGTATACATGGAAACGGTGAAAAGATAAGAGCCGTCGTCGTTTTCGGTATAGCCGACCACGACGCCGCTGCCCTTGAGCAGCTTGCCGCCTTGCGACTTATACGCCTCAAACAGGCTGTTGGCCCAGTTGCCCTCCTCGCCCGCCAGCGCGTTGCCGGGAATCGGGAAACTCCAGCTCGTCGGCGTGCCGCCGTCAAGCTTGCCCGCCGTGCAGCCCGCCGCGACAAAGCTCGCCGTCGCCTTTTGCGCGACGAGCGCCGGGTCAAATTCCTTTTTGCCGGTGTCCTCGCGGGGCGGCGCGACCTGCTTGGGGATGTCCTTGAGCGGCTTGGGCCGGGTATCCTCGGCGATGTGGGCATGGGTTCGCACATATTTGAAGAACATGTCGAACGCGTCCTCGGTCAGGTGCACGCCGTCGGTGTAGATATAATTGCTCTTGATATAGCCGTCCGAGCCCTTGAGCACCTCGGCCGTATCGAGATAAGAGTAGCCGCGCGCCTTCGCAAAATCGATGAGCGCGAGGTTATAGTCGTCCACCGTTTTCTGGTTGAGCATTGTGCCCTGCACCGAAGCGCCCAGCGGCGGGATCGCGCAGATAATCACGTCGATATACGGATAGGCCGCCTCGATGGAATCCATCGCCGCGCCGTAGGCCTCGATAAAGCCCTTGGTGTCCTTCGCCGCGATGTTGTTGGTGCCGTAGCAGATCACCATGCGCTGCGGCTGCATGAGCTTGATCGCCTCAACCACCGTCACCGGCTCCGCATAGCCCGAAAAATAAACGCTCTTGGAGGAATTGATCCCCTGCACGCCCATCGACTCGACCCCGATCACATTGCTGTAATCGAGGTAGTTATACATGACCATGCGCGCGAAATTGCTGTCGCCGACAAACAGGGTGTTTTTGATATACTCCTGCCCCGCGTCGTCGGTTTTTGCGAGCAGTGTGCCCGCATACTCGTTGGGATTGACAAAGACATAGTTGTCGGGGATCTCGGCTTCCACCGCGTCGGCGTCGATCACCTTTTTGCCGCCGTCGCCGCCCGAGAGCAGCACGACCACCAGCACGACCGTCGCCACCAGCACGACACAGGAGGCGATCACGATCACCCGGTTGACGATCGACGCGTTCAACCAGCGCCGCATCTTTGCAAACGCGCCGTCGGCCTTATGCGCGCGGCGGCGCGGCGCCTCGGCCTCCTCCGCCTCGTCGTCGTCATACTCCGCGTCCTCGTCGTAATCATCGTAGTCGCCGTACTCATCCTCTTGCTGCGGGGCATAGCGCTGCGCCTGCTCCGCCTCGTCGTGGTTAAAGCCCTCTCCAAACGCGCGGTCATACTGCGCCTGCGCCCGCTCGTCGAGGCGGCGGCGAAGCTCTTTTGTGTTGAACGACTGTGTTTTTTCCTCGGCGGGAGAAAGGAAGTCCATCATCGGCAGCTCATCCCACGGTTTTTTCCCGTCCTGCCCGGGTTTGTAAGTCCCCATTTCCCTGTTTCCTCCGACAACAGAATTGCGCAAGCGGAGCAGACGGCGCCGCCGTCCGCTCCGCTTACACGATTTTCACCGCTTACTCTTCGTCATCCTGCCCGTGACCGCAATCACAATCGCAGTCGTCGTCGCAGCATTCGCAGTCAAAATCGAATTCGAGCTTCTCGCCGCAGTTCGGGCAATCAATGTCGCCCTCCAGCAGCGTGTCCTCGTCGATGCAGACCGTCTCGCCGCATTTCGGGCACTTCACGTCATACATGAAGTCCTCGTCCTCGCCGTCGCACTCGTCGCACTCGCCGTACAGCGTGTCAATATCGCCGTTGATCGCGTCGATCTCCTCATACACGTCGTCCAGCTCGTCGAACACGGTGTTCATATCCTCGTCGATTTCGGAAATACTGGTCCCAACCTCGCTCAGGACCTCCATCATCATGTCGAGGACCTTCTTCTCTTTCTCACCGAGCTTCAGGTCGCTGCCCTCGATCAGGCCCTTCAAAAATGCAATTTTTTCCGAGAGATTCATAGTTTTCTCCTTTAATTCAGCTCAGACGCGTCCCATATACTCGCCTGTGCGCGTGTCAATTTGAATGATCTCGCCCTCGTTGATAAACAGCGGCACACGCACCTCGGCGCCTGTTTCAAGAGTGGCGGGCTTCAGCGTGTTTGTTGCAGTGTTGCCCTTGACGCCCGGCTCAGTCGAGGTGATCTTGAGCTCGACGAAGTTGGGCGGCTCGATGCCGAAAACATTGCCCTTATAAGAGAGGATCTTGACGATCATATCCTCCTTGACAAATTTGAAGTTGTCGGGCAGGTCCTTGCCCGCGATCGGCACCTGCTCGTAGGTCTCGTTATCCATGAAATAATACATATCGCCGTCGTTATAGGAATAGGTCATGTCCTTGCGGTCGATATAGGCGTTCTCGAACTTGTCGGTCGGGTTGAAGGTGCGCTCTGTGACGGAACCCGAAATCACGTTGCGGATCTTCGTGCGCACAAATGCCGCGCCCTTGCCCGGCTTGACGTGCTGAAACTCAATGATCTGATAGACGTTGCCGTCGTCCTCAAACGTGACGCCGTTCCTGAAATCTCCGGCTGAAAGCATTTTTTATAAACTCCTTTATCAATCAATATCCGTTTTATTCTACCATATGCCGCGGGGGATAATCAAGGGCTCCCACCTGTTTCTTTCAGTTATAGCAATACTCATTTAAATAATGCTTCCCATTCACAATATCATAGCGCACAAATTCCCGTTCCAGAACTTCCGCAGTCTGCGCTTCTGTCAATTCTCCGCACAGTCTTCCGTCGGTTCCAATATAATAGCCTGAGTCTATGCCGTTTAAGTGCGGCATACTTTCAATGAGATATTCAAAATAAACGGGGCGATTCATATCGAGGGCGGATAACGCTTTCGGAAGCAGCATGTTGGGGGGCAGGGTTCCAAGTGTCTCTGGCAATTCCGCCTCGAAGTTTGTCCACACCAGATAGGGTGTTGTCCGAGTTTCTTCAAGCGGCAGCTGATCGGCGTCAAAATCAACTCCCTCGCTTTCGGAGTACCACAGCGACGTTTGGTGATCCCCCAGCACAATCAGCACCACGTCGCGCGGGCACTCCCGCAAATAGCCGACCATCTGCGCCAGTGCCCGGTCCATATTTCCATAGGCGGTGGCTGCGACCGTCAGAATTTCCAGCTCCTCTTGAGAATATCCACCGCCCTGCGCGCTGATGATATGGTTCTCGTTTTCTAAGCGGTCGTTGTCATACATTAAATGCCCCTCCATTGTCAGCACATGGAGAAACACCGGTGCATCTGCCGTCTGCGCCTCTTCATAAAGCTCGATGGCTTTTTCTATGCAGCTCTGGTCGCTTATATAAGGCCCTTTGCGCACCGGGTCGACAAAGGAATCTGAAAAATAAACGCTGTCAAAACCCAGATCTTTATACGCATTGAGGCGGTTATACAAACTGCTTGTGTGTGCGTGCATCGCGATTGTGGTATATCCGTCCAATTTATAATAGTTTGGCAGAGAGGGAAAGCCCGGATAGATGGAGGCGTTAAATACCGTCTCCCCTAGGGCGCCATTGATTGTCGGCAGACCCGTCAACAGCTCAAACTCCACATTCGCCGTTCTCCCGCAATAATAGGGGCTGAACACGAGCCCTGACACACCCTCCTGCGCAAGCTGTTTATAGTTTTCAAAAGGGTCCTGCGAAAATGAGGCCCCACAGGTGTCGAGCATATGCCAGCTTTCGGCGACAATCAGGATGACATCCGGCTTATGGACGCGGTCAACCTGTATACTCTGAATTTCATCTGCAATTTCTTCCATTTCGGCCGGTGAATAGCCTTCCGGCGGCTCGGCCGAAATATATTTAGTCATATAGAGAAAATTCGTAAAGAAGGTGTTAAAATAACTGTTGGTCGTCAGATTCTCCAGATTTCTAAACCCTCGCCTGCTTACAAACTGCTCGTCCTGAACACAGTTTCTCACAAAGAAAAAGCAAAAGGCAACGCAGCCCAGAATCAAAAGCACATTGAACAATAGACCCTCTTTGCCCTTTCCTTCTCTAATTCTTAAAAATTTCGGTACTTTCACGAAAAAAAGGACAGCCGCCGCCAACAAAAACAGCGCAATCACAGCGATCATTTCACCTGTTAAATGAATCTCTATATCCTCTTTTACAACCGTGACCGCGTCTTTGATCTGCAACAGATCCAGCGGCACAACCGGGCTCTTCCGATATAGAATCTTATAATAATTCGCGATTCCCCCGCAGACCACCACGGCGGACATCAGCAGACTCGACACTGCAATTTTTCGGACGATCAAAGTCAGGGCCAGAAACACAGCCAGCAAAACAACATAGCTCAACACCATCAATTTGCGCCGCAGCCACATATATTCCCAAAAGCTCGGGATTTCATCTGCACGAAAATAATCGGGCGTATAAGCCCATATAAGGGGCAACGCCAAAATCGCGCCCCAGAACAACAGATTATTTAGCCAGTTTTTATCGAATAAAGTACGCCATTTCGCCAAAATTGATTTCGTATTCTGCATTTTCTCTGTTTTCCTATACTTTTCTCTAAAGCACGATCAATTCCCGCGGGCTCCCGGTCAGGTCGATGCATCCGCCGTCGGTGAGCACAACCATATTCTCAATGCGCACGCCGAAGCGCCCCTCGAGATAAATGCCGGGCTCGATCGTGATAACCGTGCCCGCCGGCAGGCGCTCGCGGCAGCTCTGCGACGCGCGCGGGTTTTCGTGTATCTCAAGGCCGAGGGAATGCCCCAGACCGTGGCCAAAGCAGCCCTCATAGCCCGCCTCATAGACGATGTCCCGCGCGACCTTGTCCAGCTCAAAGCCGGTGATCCCCGCGCGCGCGGCCTGTATGGCCGCCAGATGCGCTCTCAATACCGTGTCATACACCCTTTGCTGCTCGGCGCCGACCTCTCCGAGCGCGACGGTGCGGGTCATATCCGAGCAGTAGCCTTCCTTCATCGCGCCGAAATCCATCGTGATGAAATCCCCGCGCTCGACCCTCTTCTCGCCCGGCTCGCCGTGCGGCATGGAGGAGTTTTTTCCGCTGACGCAGATGGTGCCGAACGCGAAGCCGTCCGCGCCGCTTCTGCGCATATGATATTCGAGCTCCGCCGCGATTTCCCGCTCCGTCCTGCCCTCTTCGATGAATCCGCAGATATGGCCGAACGCGGCGTCGGTGATCCTCTGCGCCGCACGGATGCGGTCGAGCTCCTTTTCGTCCTTTACAGCGCGCAGCCGCGCGACCGCGGCGGAGAGCTTGGAGCCGCACTCGACCTTGACCTTCGCGCCGCGCAGCCCCTTTTTCACCGAAGCCAGCGCGCCGACAGAAATCTCATTCTCAAGCAGCAGGCGGGACACGCCCTCCCGGCTCAAAATTTCGCCGATTTGGCTGTAAACGCGCTCCATTAAGACAACGTTTACACCCTCCGCCTTTATTTTAGCCGCCTCAATATAGCGAAAATCCACGAAAAGGGTCGCGCTCTTTTCGGTCACGAGCAGCATCCCCGCGCTCGACAGAAACCCGCTCAAATAGGCGCGGTTCGGCCGGTGCTGCACCAGCGCCGCGCCAAAATTTTCGGGAAGCAGCTCCCGCAGCTTATCGATTCGCGTCACGTTCCTTTATCCTCCCATTTTTTGGCGGCCGCCGCTCCGGGCGCGCCGCCGTTCTTTCCGATTTTGTCACAGCAGCGCCAGATAGGCCCGCTTCATGGCGAGCGCGTCCTCCGCCTGCGTGCCCGCCGACTCGCAGATGATGGTCGGCGCGAGCCCGCGCTCCGCAATCAGCTCGAGCAGCGGCTGCGGCTCGGGCCCGTACTCCATATCCGCAAAGGTGAGGTGGCACTTTTCCCCGCCCGCAGAATACGCGATTTTGCTGAAATGGGCGTGAAACGCCGATGCCCGGTCATGTCCGAGCCGGTTTTCGACGGTGTCGAGCACGGCCGCGAACGCCTCCTTCGTCCGCAGGCCGCCCAGCGTGCGGGCGTTGAGATGCCCGAAATCGAGGCAGGGTATCAGCCGTTCGTCGAGGCCGCACAGCGCCATCACCTCGTCGAGATCGCCGAGCTGGTTGATTTTGCCCATGGTTTCGGGGCAGAGCGTCACATCGCCGAAGCCGGCCGCGTCGAGCTCGGCAAGGCAATAGGCCAACGTCTCCTTCGCGAGCGCGAGCGCCTGCTCGCGGCTCTGCTTTCCGCAGGAGCCCGAATGCAGCACAATGCGCCTGCCGCCCATCGGCCGCACCGCCGCCGCGCTCTCGAGCAGATACCGCGCAGAATTTTTCCGCTTCTCCTCCTCCAGCGAGGAAAGCGAGATATAATACGGCGCGTGGACGCTCAGGCCGACGCCCTCCTGCGCCGCGAGCGCGCCGAGCTGCGCCGCGTTCCGGGCGCTGATCCTGACGCCCCGCCCGCACTGATACTCATAGACGTCGAGCCCCTTTTCCCGCACGAAGCGCGGTATATCCTGAAAGCTCTTATAGCCCCCGGCCGCGAAGCTGTCCGCGTTGCCGGCCGGCCCAAATTTCGCAAGGCCCTTCATTTCACCCGTTTCCTCTTTCTGATATATGGCATAAACGGCGCCTCAAGGACGCGCTTGAGCTTGACAAAGGGCGGCACATCCGGCCCCATTTTCTCGACGAGAATCGTCGTGCAGCCGAAACGGCGCCCGAACGCAATATCCGTAAAGAGCTGGTCGCCGACGACGGCGATTTCCCCCGCGCCGGCGCCGAGAGTCTGCGCGCTGCGCGCAAATCCGGCCCGCGAGGGCTTGCAGGCGTTGGCGACGTAGGCCAGCCCGCCGCACGCCGCCGCGAACGCCCTGACGCGCGGTTCCTTGTTATTCGAGACGATCGCGAGCCGAATGCCCGCGCGCTCCATCTCCCGCAGCCAGACGTCCACCTCGGGCGGCACATCCGGCTGATTGTCATAGGCGAGCGTGTTGTCTATATCGAGAATCAGGGCCGAGACGCCGCGCCGGCGCAAAAAATCGGGCCTGATCTCGGTGACGCGGTGAAACAGATAATCGGGGATAAAGCCCATGCCGTTCTCCTTTGGGTTTCTTCTCTTCACAAGTATAACATAAAAGCTCCGACTGGAACAGTCGGAGCTTTGCGGAAAACTTATTTGTATTTACGCTTGCGCGCCGCTTCGGACTTTTTCTTGCGCTTTACAGAGGGTTTTTCGTAATGCTCGCGCTTACGAACCTCAGCAAGAACTCCCGAACGAGCGCACTGACGCTTGAAACGGCGAAGAGCGCTATCCAAACTCTCGTTTTCTTTGATTCTTACTTCAGACACTGCCTACCCTCCCTTGC
>CAZKRQ010000064.1:0-8909 GCA_964555125.1 uncultured Oscillospiraceae bacterium | reverse complement strand
GGGAAGAGGAGGAGCAAGGGAGCAAGGCGACGTTTTCCCGATCAGGGGAAACGGAACCAAGCGGACTTTGCGACGACGAGTGGCCCTGCTTCGCAGCCCTGGGGCACTTCGTTTTCTTATCTCACCGCCGCATTCACGCGGCGCTTATGACAAAAGGGCTCGCCGCTTCGCGGCGAGCCCAATCTCTGTCTTTCTGTGTGCGATGCTTTGGCGGGCCTGTTACTCGAGATTTGCGTGGAACTCCCACAGGCTCTTGATATCGATGTCGCGGTCCCGCACGAGCATCATGCAGACCGTGTCGGCGAAGAGGAGCAGCGACTGCTCAAACAGCGAGCTCATCGGCTGCTGCGAGTCGATCTCGTCGTCTTTATAGAGCTTGGTGCGGCAGGGAATGCGCACGCAGAGGTCGGCGAGGGAGGAGACGGTGCTCTCGATATTGGAGCCGATATGCACGATGCGCACGCCCTCGGCCTTTTTGCGGGCGATCTGCGCGATGGCGACGGGGAAGGCGGTCTCGCCCGAGCCCGAGCCGACGATCAGCAGATCGTCCTTTGTGATGGCGGGCTCGTTGATTTCGCCGACGTAAAACGCCGGGATGCCGAGATGGTTGAGACGCTTGACAAAGCACTGCAGGCTGAGAAGCACCCGCCCCACGCCGACGACAAAGACCTTGCGCGCGCGCGTCAATTCGCCGCAGAGCGCTTCGGCCTTGGCGCCGTCTACGCCGCCGAGACTCTGCTGCAATTCTCCAAGCACAATATCCCGACACTGTTCATAGCTGTATTTCATAATAAGCTGCCCCTTTTATTTTGCGGCGAGAGGATTCGCTCGCCGCGCGTGAGCGCCGGGTCAGTCCTGCGTGAACTGGCGCCAATAGGCGACCGACTGCTCGAGATTCTTCATAAAGCTGAGCTCCTGCGGGTAAAAGGCGGCGCAGCGAAGCTCAAAGGAGAGCAGCAGATCGTTCTCCGCGCCGGAGTCCTTGATCGCCTGCATGACCTCTTCGCCGCGAATCACGCCCTTGGCGTTGTTTTCGGGGGTGAACGGCCAGTGGCAGCTCACCTCGCGCGTGGTCTGCTGGCAGTCGATGACGTCGCACTGCTTTGCATAGCGGCGGATCCACGCACAGTGGTCGGCCTCCTCCGGCAGGCCGTTGTTGTTGCGGTGGCCCATATCCAGGCAGATGCGCATCGGGATCGCCATATCCGCGCAGCGGGCGAGCACATCGTCGTTTTCGGCGAAGGTCGCGCAGGTCTCGCGGTCGATGCTGGTCATCTCGTAGGAGAGCGCTTTGAGGCCGACCTCGGCGCCGTATTCGGCGAGGCGGCGATAGGCCGCGAGGGCGTCCTCCATGATCGCCTTGCGCTGGACGGGGTCGTCGTTGGTCGTCACAGTCTGAATCGCGAAGCAGGTGCCGAAGCTGCGCGCGCCGAGATAGGCGGCCTGCCTGATGGCGCGGCGGAAGAATTCCTCCGCCTCACGGCGCACGTCGGGGTCGGGATGGCCGAGATAGTGCTGGTGCCCGTGCTGGCCGCCGAACGAGGCGAAGATGCCCACACCGTTTTTGGCGCACGCCTCCAGCGTGCGGTCGCACAGCTTTTTCTGGGTTTCCCAGCTCCAATACGGGTCGATCAGGTCGATGTTGAACATGACCTGCCGGATACCGAGTTCCTTGCAGATACGGGTCCACTGTTCGGGCTCGTCGTAGCGGTTGGTGAAGCAGTTGCAGTTAAAGCCAAGATATACCTTTCCCATTTTACTTTCCGTCTCCGATTTTGATAACGACTTTGATGGATTCCTTGTCCAGCATGAGCTGATAGCCCTCGTCGACGCGGTCGAGCGGCAGCACATGGGTGATGAGCTTGTCGGGGTCGATCTTTTTGGTGCGCAGAAGCTCGAGCGCCTCGCGGTTGGTTTCGGGCAGCGAGCTGGACGCGCCGGAGATGAAGAATTCCTTATAGTGGAGCTGATTCGCGTCGAGATGCACGATGCAGTCATCCTTGGGCAGGCCGCCGAAGAAGTTGACGCGGCCGCGGTTGCCCACGAGGCGCAGCGCCTGCTCCTGCGCGGAGGCGGACGGCGCGCACACAAAGACGGCGTCCGGGCCGAGGCCGCCGGTCAACCTGAGGATTTCGGCCTCGAGGTCCTCCACCTCGCTCGAGCAGACCAGATGATCCGCCAGGCCGGGGAAGCGCTCGGCGATGCGGTCGAGGCGGCCCTTGCTGCGCTGGGTGATGATGACCTTTTTGGCCCCCTCAAGGCGAGAGAGGTGCGCGTGAATGATGCCGGCCGGGCCGCCGCCAAAGATGAGAACCGTGTCGCCCTCGTTGACCTTTGCGTTGCGGTGCGCGTTGATGCAGCAGGCGATGATCTCGGACATGGAGGCCTGCTCATAGCTCAGCTCGTCGGGGATTTTGTTGACAAAGCCGAGGCGGAAAATATGCTCGGGCACCGCCATATACTCCGCGAAGCCGCCGTTGAGCTTATAGCCGAGCGAGGGGTGCGGATCGGTGCAGACGTTGGGCTGGCCGCTTTTGCACATGCGGCACTCGCCGCAGCCGTGGCCGGGCGCGACGACGACGCGGTCGCCGGCCTGGACCGAGGTCACGCCGGGCGCGACGTCGACAACGGTGCCCGCGATCTCGTGGCCGGTGATCACGGGGTATTGCGCGCGGTAATCGCCCTTTTTATAGATGCGCAGGTCGGTGCCGCAGATCGCGCAGGCCTGCACCTTGATGAGGATGGAGCCCGCCGGCGTTTCGGGCACCGGCACGGTTTCGAGCCGAAGATCGTTTTGGCCGTATACCATGGCCGCTTTCATTGTCTTGTTCATGCTTCCTCCGTGAAATCAATCATGACTTTGCAGTAATCCATGCTCTTGGCGTTCATCTGCTCGAGAACCGGGACAATATCGTCGGGCTTGACCATGTGGCTGATGAGCGCGCCGGCGTTGAAGTGCTTGAGCCCCTCGCGGACCGTCTCCTCGTCGACGCCGATGTTATAGCCCCAGCAGCCGTTGAGCGTGACCTCCTTGCGCTGCATCCGCTCAAAGAGCGCGATGGGGATCTGCACGTCCTTGCCGCTGCGGCCGACGACCGTGAAAACGCCTTTTTCGTCCAGCAGCTCGAGCGCGCGGCAGAGCACAACCGAAGCGCCCGACGCCTCAAACGCGTAGTCAAACAGCATATCGTCCTTCAGCTCGTCGAAATGAACGACATGCTTGAGACCCATCTTTTTGGCGATGTTGATGCTGTAGTCGCGCACGTCCACAACGGTCAGGTTGGCGCCCATATAGTTGAGCCAGAAAGCGATGCAAAGGCCGATGGGGCCCGCGCCGAACACGACGACAGGCGCGTCGGAGCCCGGCTGCCAGCCGCTTCGGCGCACGGTGTGCAAGCCGACGGCGAGCGGCTCGATAAAAGCGCCCTGCAACAGGTTGTCGGCCGAGTCGAGCCGAAGCAGGTTGCTCTCCGGCACGAGGCAATACTGCGCGAAGCCGCCGTCGTTGCGGGAGCCGATGAACTGATAGTGCTTGCAGTGGAACGGCTCGCCTGTTTTCTTGCAGCCGGCGCATTCCCCGCAGGGGATGATCGGCATCACGGCAACCGGCGTTCCCTTCGGCACGCTGCCGCCGACAGCGGGGGTCTCGACCACGCCGGAAAATTCATGGCCGATAATCATCGGGTGATGATAAGAACCGGTCGTGAAAAAGCGGGGCATATCCGAGCCGCAGACGCCGGCATACGCGACCTTGACCACGGCCCAACCCTCTTTGGCCTCGGGCGCAGGCCAGTCGTTTTCGATCTTAAAATTCCCGGGGCCGTGAAGTACGAGCGCTTTCATGAAAATCTCCTTATTTTTGTTCTATTAATACCATAGAATAATAATAGATTTTATTTCAAATCGTGTCCTATTGTAGCGGCTTTAAATTGCGCTGTCAATAAAGAGATTTGCGGCCGGAAGAAAGAAGAGAAAACAGCCAGTTTCGCGCCGCTTTTTCAATGTGCCGCCCTTTTTGTAAAAAGAGAAAAATGTAAAAGGAAAGAGATAAATATAAATATCGGCGTTAAATTTGCAAAGAAAATTGCAAAACTTTCTTGAAAATTTGGGCCTGAAACGATATAATTTGTATATGTTCAACAGAAACTGCCGCAAACGTTGTTTTAACGCGGCACGAGTCAAAATAAAGTTAACTGTGAGGGGCTTGAATGAAGGGAGAATTGTATTTTGAAAACAACCCGTGGGCGCGCGCGTGCGAATGCCTGAGCGCCCGCAAGCTGGGAAAGACGGCGGAGATCGCGGTGCAGTGCGTCTGCGAAAAGAATACGCTGGCCGAGAATTTTGAAATGTGGAAGGAGCGGGTCGCCGCGCTCGCCGGAAAGGAGAAGAGCGGCAATCTTCTCAAAACAGAGCACGCATATTCCTATGTCGGCAAATGTGAAAACGGCTGCGTCGTTCGCATTTTTCTCGACGACGCGACGGGCGATCTGTGTGAGAACTTCGAGATCGTGACCGAAAAAGCGCTCATCGTCTGGAAGCCGAGCTCGGAGGTGCAGGGCCGTATGCTCAGCACGCAGGGGGCCTTTGTCGAGTGCAGGCAGCAGTATGTTGCGGATTTGGAGGTGCAATGATGTTGCGGTTGGGAATCGTCAGTTTGCAGCATCCGCATTCGCGGGGCAATCATATCCCGGCTTTGAAATATATGCAGGAGCGCGTGAAGGTCGCCGCCATTGCGGAGCCGGACGAGGCGCTCGCGCGCCCGTATGTCGATATGTTCGGCGCGACATATTATAAGACGCGCGACGAGCTGCTCGCGGATAAGAGCATCGACGCGGTGCTCATCACCTCGACCAACGACCACCACGCGGAGGACGCGATCGCCGCGGCCAGGGCGGGCAAGGCGATCTTTTGCGACAAGCCGATCGCGGTCAGCGCCGAGCAGGGCGCGCAGATCGTTGCGGCGGTGAAGGAATATGGCGTGCCGTTTATGACGACCTATCCGGTTCGCTTCAACGACGCGGTGCGCCGCGCGAAGAAGATGATCGACGAGGGCAGACTCGGTAAAATCCAGGCGATCGTCGCGACCAATCACGGCTGTATGTATGAGCCGGGCGCGCCCGACTGGGTGATGGACCCGGTCAAAAACGGCGGCGGCTGCATCATTGACCATACGGTGCACGTTGCGGACATTATCCGCTGGTTTACCGGTGCGGAGTTCGAGACGGTTCGCGCCGAGGCGGAGCACACGCTGCGCGACTATATCAAGGCGGAGGACGTCGCGGCGCTGCACGGCACGATGACGGACGGAACCGTTTACCAGATCGACGCCAGCTGGACGCGGCGCCCGAACGATCCCTCGTGGGGCGACGTGACCATCCGCGTCGTCGGCACACAGGGCAGTGTGACGCTGGATATTTACAACAACCAGCGCATGGAGGTCTATATCGAGGGCGCGCTGGAGATGCATTATCCCAACCTCGTCGCGAAGGAGCACGGAGATATTTTCGACGATTACCGCGCGCATGTCGAGGAGGGCGCCGAGCGCATCGGCGCGGACGCGGTCGACGGCCTGCGCTCGATCGAGCTCGCCTACGCGGCCTATGAATCCCTCAAGACGGGCGAGGTCGTGACGGTTTGCCGCCATTGACTGAGCCGGCTGGCGGAGTTGTTACAAGATGATAACAATTCGCGAATTCCACCCCTAGATTATTGACAAAAGCCAAGAAAACATTATAATAGCTAAAGTGAAGAATTAAGTTTGACAGTTTTTTGGCGCTTATAACGAGAGAAGCGGCGGCGCGGCGCAATCGCCTGCGAACGCCGACGGGCCCGCGCAAAGGGACGTCCCTTTCCGTTTTCTTATTTTCTCCGAAATAAGAAAACAATCCCCGTTGCGCGCGCCTCAAAAACGGATGGAGGTCTACAGAACATTGGAGAAAAGCAGCGTAGAATTCAGACACATCAGCAAGCTTTTCCCGGGCGTTAAGGCGCTCAGCGACGTCAGCTTCAAGGCATATGGCGGCCAGGTGCTGGCGATGTGCGGCGAAAACGGCGCGGGAAAAAGCACGCTTCTCAAGGTGCTCAACGGAGACTATCAGGCGGATGAGGGCGAATATCTCATCGACGGCAAGCCGGTCCACTTCAAAACGCCGCATGAGGCGATCAACGCCGGCATCAGCATTATTTATCAGGAGCGCCAGATCATCCCCTATCTGAGTGTGGCGGAGAACATCTATATGGAGGCTCTCCCCCTCAACAAGGCGCACCTGATCGACCGCGCGAAGCTGAACCGCGACGCGCAGGCGATTATCGATGAGTTCGGGCTGCCCATCAAACCGACCGACCGCGTGCGCGATATTTCGATCGCGCATCAGCAGATGGTCGAGATCATGAAGGCCTACCGCAGGAAGCCGCGGCTGATCGCCTTCGACGAGCCGACCGCCTCGCTTTCGGATGCGGAGATCGATATTCTGTTCCAGATCATCGCGAAGCTCAAAGCGGAGGGACTGATTATCCTCTATGTTTCCCACCGCATGAAGGAGATCTTCCAGATTTCCGACGAGGTCGTCGTATTGAAAGACGGCCAGTTCGTCTCTCAGAATAAGACCTCGGAGATTACCGAGAGCCAGCTGATTCAGAACATGGTCGGCCGCGATCTCGGCGACATCTTCAAGAACCTCGACCGCAACACCGAGATCGGCGAGGTCATTCTGGAAGCGAAGCACCTGACCAACGATTACATACACGACGTGAGCTTCCAGCTGCACAAGGGCGAGATACTCGGCTTTGCCGGGCTGGTCGGCGCGGGCCGCACCGAGACGATGCGCGCAATTTACGGCGCGGATAAGCTCAAGAGCGGCGAGGTCATCATGGAGGGCAAGCCCATCCGCGCGAAGGTGCCCGAGCAGGGCATCGCCTGCGGCATCGGCCTTTGCCCCGAGGACCGCAAGGATCAGGGCATCATCGGCGGCCGCTCCATCCGCGACAACATCAGCCTTGTCGCGCTCAAGAATATCTGCGCGGGCGGGCAGTGGATTAACCGCAAGGCGGAGGTCGAGATGGCGGAAAAGGGCGTCGAGGAGCTCCGCGTGAAGACCCCGGATATTTACAAGAAGATCCGCGAGCTTTCGGGCGGCAACCAGCAAAAGGTCAGTCTGGCGCGCTGGCTCGCCGCAAAGCCGAAGGTGCTCGTGCTGGATGAGCCGACAAAGGGCATCGACGTCGGTTCCAAATCCGAGATTTATCAGATGGCATGTGATCTTGCCAAAAGCGGCATCAGCGTCATCTTCATCTCCAGTGAGCTGCCCGAGGTCATCGGCGTCTGCGACCGCATCATTGTCATGCGCGACGGCGAGGTCAGCGGCGAGCTGATGGCGAAGGACGCGACTGAAGAGAGCGTGCTCGCGCTGGCCATGGCCAGCAACGACTAATAACGGGGGAATACACGAAATGGAAAAAAAGAAGAACGGCTTTTCGGGCTTTTTGAAGGCCTGCATGAAGAATGAGAAGAGCGTGCTGATCATCGCGTTGATTCTTCTGGCGGTTGTGTTTCAGTGCCTGAACTCGAACTATCTGTCGCTGGGCAACATCACCAACATCTTTATCGCGGCGTGCTCGGCGGGCATTATCGCTGTCGGCGAAACCTATCTGTGTATCACCGGCCATATGGATCTTTCCTGCGGCTCGGTCGCGGCGTTCTCGGGCGTTCTGTCCGCCGTGCTCGTCTCCAAGGGCGTCAACGCATGGGTGGCGATCCTGATCGTTCTCATCGGCGGCATTCTGATCGGTTGCCTGAACGGTTTCCTTGTCACGGTGCTTCGCTTTAACCACCTGATCGGTACCCTCGCCACACAATATATTTTCCGCGGCTTCGCCTTCATCCTCTGTGACGGCAAGTCGGTTTACCTGAACGAGGCGACCTTCCGCGCGATCGGCGGCCGCGTCTTTAACAACGTTGTTCCGGTCGGCGTGTTCATCATGCTGTTCGTGATGCTGATTTTCGGCATCATCCTTTCCCGCACCCGCTTCGGCCGCGGCATGTACATGGTCGGCGGCAACGCGCAGGCGGCGCGTCTCGCCGGTATCTCCGAGCGCAAAACCAAGATGATCTGCTTTGCGATCTGCGGCTGCATGGCCTCTATTGCCGGCATCGTCATCGCGGGCAGAATGCAGTCGGGCCAGCCCGCCTCTTCCGACGGCCTTGAGTTCGACGCCATCACCGGCGCCGTGCTCGGCGGCGTTGCCCTGATGGGTGGCGCGGGCGACATGGTCGGCTGCCTGATCGGTCTTCTGATTATGACCGGCTTTAACAACGGCCTGCAGGTCATGAATGTTCAGTCGTTCTGGCAGCAGGTTGCGAAGGGCCTGCTGCTCATCGCGGCGCTGGCGCTCGACTATGCGCGCGCGGTCAACAGCCAGAAGGTCAAAAAGGAAAAATAATTTCGGTTATTGCCGGGCGCTTGCGGCCGGTTAATAATAAAAACTTTTCTTGGAGGAAACTATGAAAAAAATTCTAGCACTCCTTCTCGCTCTGGTTCTTGTGTTCAGCTTCGCTGCTTGCAGCAGCAACGGCGGCAACAATGACCAGAAGCCGGAAGGAAACAAAGGCGACAGCAACAACAACGATACACCGAAGGACGGCTTCACCATCGCGTATGTCTGCAAGGATCTCTCTCAGGAGTGGTTCATTGTTGAGTCCGCGAAGATCGAAGAGTACTGCAAGGCGAACGGTGCGACCAACTACATCACCGTTGACTGCGGCATGAACGAAGAGAAATATCTCGACGGCGTTCAGAACATGGTCGAGCAGAAGGTCGACGCTCTGATTGTTTGCCCGCCTGACCAGAACCTCTCCCAGAAGACCGTTGAAATGTGCGATGCGGCCGGTATCCCCGTGATCGCGGTTGACG